>JBAVYC010000775.1:0-10817 GCA_049698595.1 Desulfobacterales bacterium
TCAGATAAGTTAATTCTGTTTTTTTATTCCAATCAGAACTGGGAGTTCTAAATATGGTTATTGGTTATATCCCAAAAGAAGACGAAGCCCGATTGATTCGTGAATCTCTGCCATCAGAATACCAGGATATTGACACCCGAGAGTTTCCCCGCCGGGCTTTTCGAATCCGGTGATCAGCATGCCGTGTTACCGCTCCATGACCACTCATTTTCTGAAACCCGAACTATGAATTCAGGTTTTCAAGATACCGGAACAGCAAGTTCATATCGCTCAATTAACAGTATTTTTAGTATATTAAAATCCTAATGGCCACAGAAACAAACACAGATGATTGATTCAGATTGCGAATTATATGTTCTTATAATGATTCCTCTTATTTATATATTCATAATTATAACAATAAGTTGTAGGTTTGGCACGCGTGATGCATTGCTACAAAAGCACAATAGCCAGGAAAAGAAAAATTGAAGTTTTGCAATTAAACCTTGCTGGTGTCATCGGCAGGATGAAAAACCAGCCAAGAAGGATGACAGTGATAAGTACTCATGAGCTGGAGATGAACATCAAAGTATAAAAAAGGAGGGATCCGAAATGATAATTAAACGAATGCTTGACTTTCCCAATTATGGCTGAAACAAAAGACATTCTGACTGAATATCAATTCGGCAGATTCTACCGGCAATTTACACTGGCGGAGGCGATCGACCAGAAAAAAATAGACGCTGAACTGAATAACGGTATTTTAAGACTTGCCTTTTATTGAGGGTCGTTTTGATGGACGTCAATACACTTCTTAACTGAAGACTCAGCCTTATCTTTAGTGTGCAGTGAAAATGGAGTCTATCAGGTACTCCCCAATATTTCATATCTCATAGGCTAAGGAGAGAAACATGGTCGCAGATATTCAAAAAATGATCGTCGTGCCCGTGGATGGATCTGAAAATGTGTCGAAAACGCTGAACTACATTAATCTATTTTTCGGTCCGGAACATGCTTTAAAAATTATCTTGTTCTATGTCCTGCCACGGCTGCCTGCCATTCTGGTGGAGGAAAGCAGGAAAAGCGGCGAAACTATCAAGCAGCTGGAAAATCTTGAAAAGAGGAGTACCGAAATAGCTGAGCGTTTATTAGCAGCCGGCAAAAAAAGACTGATTGATATGGGTTTTACCGAGAAAACCATCGGGGCGATATTTCGAAATATTGAGGTAGGAATTGCGCGGGATATCGTCGACTGGTCTGAAAAGAAACGGGCGGATGCTGTGATTTTATCGACCCGTGGACGCAGCAAGCTGGTAACTTTTTTTCTCGGAGAAATCGCCAACAAGGTGCTGGAATATAGCCGGGTTTGTCCGATCTGGATGCTGAAAGGATCTGTTAATAAGAAAAATGTGCTCATAGCTATCGATAATTCGAAAAACGCTTTGAAGGCTGTGGGTCATGCCGGCTTCATGCTGTCCGGCACTGGTGCGGAGGTTACGATATTTCATTCCAAGAGGGATTTAAATCGCTTCATTCCCGACTCGCTGGTTGATGAGTTCCCCGAGTTCCAGAAATTCTGGCAACGCAAGGCCGGCAAGGAGATTGCGCCTTTTATGCAAAAGGCTCAAGACATGCTGCTGGCAGCCGGTATAAAGAACGTGCAAATCACAAGCAAGGTTGCTGACGGTGGCCGCAGCGCTGCGGCGGATATTTTGGAAGAGGCGCAACGCGTTGACGCGGGAACCATTTTTCTTGGTCTGCATGGGTATTCCAGCGTAAAAGAATACACAATGGGCAGTGTTACCCGCAAAGTTTTGAACCATGCCGCGAATATGGCCGTGTGCATTGTTCCATAAAATGCAGATCTTTTATCCAGAGCTATAAATAAGGCAATTTCAATCCCGGGGTTGAATGCCGCCATTTGAATAATTAGGATGGCGCCGGTCAAGGTCGATAGAACAATTAAGGCCCAATCAAAAACAAAGAATAATCGGGCATTAATTATATGTGACTGTAATTGCGAAGCGAAACACTGAGCCTCAAAACCGTCCGGCAACTTTTTATATCGGAATCAAGATCCCCCCAGCTGCCTCGCTCGGGGAACTCCCAAGGATTCGGCAGCGGTCTCTTCTTGAAATCAGATCGGCATGATTTTCTTGACCGCCGGTGCTACCCTGATGACGGCTACCGAACAGTCCGATCGCATGGCAATCTGAGACGAGAAAGGACCCACCGCCGCCTTTTCAAGAAACTTAACTTTGGTGGCCCCCACAACGAGGAGATCAAAATCGGCAGAGCGCTCGACCAGGAAATCCAGCGGCCTGTCGGAGCTTGTGACTTCAATCCGGTATAAGGATTTTGCGCCGTGATGCCTGATGGCTTCCACCAGGATTTTGCTTGAATGGGCCTTCTGTTCGGCAGTGTAGTTTTCGGGCAGAAGGGATTCGGAAATGGCAAAAAGGGCGGGTTGGGTTTGCGGGTTGGCCATCGGTACGAGAATCCTGAAATTGCTGCGATGCTTTGATTTGTGCTGCTCGGACAACACCAGGCGCATACCGGTGCGCGCGCGAACTTCACGCTTACGGGAGTAAAAGAAGTAGATCAGGAATCCGACGCCCATCAGCTGCAGGCCGAAAACGATCGACACCCAGTCCAGCGTGAAAAGCAGGACCAGGTTGGCGCAACAGGATGCCTCGGGAATATAGCGTCGCTAGCGTCCGGGGATGATGCCATGCTCTAATTCCTTCTAAAGTTCGTTCAAACTAAAAGGCGTCGGTACCTATGTCAATTCAAAAAAACCCTACTCATCCTTGCAATCGATGGTTATAACCTTTTCCAGATTCAGCTCCGGCCCGCGCTCAGACTTTCGGCGGCGATCCCCCGTGTCTCGCACCCATTTGGGAATTAAAAGAACTGGAATATCCGTTCGTTCCATCGCCCTGGCATTCATCCACTCAGCGACGATCTCTCCTCGGCTGACACCCAGAATGATCAGATCCACCGACTTTTCTTGGGCCGTCTCGATGATGACAGAGACGATATCCCCTTGCATTAGATTTATATTTACCGGCACTTTCTTTCTTTTGCCATTTTCAACAAACAGGCGCAGGCTTTGTTCTCCTTCCATCTCTGTTTCTTTCTCGCTGAGGATCCGCAAAACAACCAGCTGCGCATTAAGTCTTTTGGCGATATCGATGACATAGTCCACCGTCCTCTGATCAGCCACAGAGCCCGTGGAGGGTATGATAATGTTCACAACCGTCTCCTTTCTTAAAAATCTACCGGGAGCCATCTCCGGGTTAGGGTCACGAGTGCAAAGAAATACACTACGATTGCGCCGGATTTTAAGTCGTCTTCAAGGCCTACCAAATGAACATTTTTCTAAAAGTTCCGTACTCGGACCAATTCGGTTTTCAAAATGGCTACTTCATATCTGAATCAATTTAAGACCTTTTTGTTCTTCATCAGTCCTTCCCAATTTTTATCACCATCAATGTCACATCATCCTCAGGGGATAAATCACCGCAAAATCGATTCAAGGCCGAGATTACGGCTTTCATGATATCTTCTGCCCGGCCTTTTGAATGTTTGCGTATAATTTCAAAGATTGGATCCTTGCCAAACATTTGTTCCTGAGCGTTTTTTGTTTCCCAGATACCGTCCGTGCCGATAAAAATTATTTGGCCCTTAGCGAGACCGGTTTTTTCATTTTCAGCATATTTCCAGGACTCCAAAACACCCAATGCAACTCCGGTGCCCTGTAGTTCATCAAATGTGTCCGTGGTTGGATCGTAAAAAATAGCAGGATCATGACCCGCTCGAACCCATTGCATTTTATGGTTTTGGATGTCAATCGTTAAGTAAAACAAGGTCATAAAATTCCCAGATTCTGCTACATCCACTGCCAGTTCGCGGTTTACATCGGATACGATATTGGCAATACTACCGTGCAGAGACGTCCTTTGGCGCAGAAGTGCCCTAGCGGAGGCCATCAGCAATGCTGACGCCAAACCATGTCCTGAAATGTCGCCGACAACCATACTTATGATTTCCGCCCCGTGTTCGTTTGTCTTCAGGTAGTAGTCATAGTAGTCTCCCCCGGTTTCATCGCAGTAAATACTGGTTCCGGCAATATCCAACCCGGATATATTTGGGTTTTCAAGCGGCAATAAACTTCGCTGAACTTCCCTGGCCAATTGCAGCGAATTGTGAATGCGCACCTGATCTTCGAGTTTTGGTCCCAGTTCATTAAAGGCCTGAATCACCTGATCGCGTTCATCCCCGGTGTGCATGTTGAGACGGACGGAAAAGTCACCCCCAGACAAACGCTTGGCGGCAGAGGCAATCTTCAGCAAAGTTCGTGTGATGGTCCGAGAACCATACAAAGCAGCGCTGGTTAACAGAACAATGACAGTCAGGGCTGCAAAGGCCGTATATATAAGCTGTTCACGAGTATACTCAAGTATAGTTCGACTTGTTTTGTCAGGGAGATGCATAACTACCGATTTCGGTACGATAACCACAAAATGCACTTTTTCCGTAATGCCGGCGTATGCCCAGATGGAGTCAACACCCTTATACGGCAGCTCAACATACCCGGATTCCATGTCATTTAAATCCAGAACAATTTTGCCGACTTTTTCTGGATTCTCAGAGACCAGCCACTCTTTCTCGATGATACCCGACCAGGCAATTTGCTTATGTTGATAAGCCTTCTGAGCCAGAACCAATAATCCCGGCGCATTGGATTCAGGGTTATCCGATGTCACCACCAAAAAAGAGCGCATCTGGGATGACCAATCATAAGTCAGCTCCTTTTCCTGCAAAATTTCTGTGATCTGAATGTCCATCGCAACCACACCGGCATCAGAGCGATCAGGATGCTGAATTCGCTTCGAAGCCGTGAAGATTACCAAACCGGTAGTGGCATCTACAATCGGAAAGGTCCACTGAACATCACTGGCGGCATCTCGGTACCAGGGACGCTTTCGTGGATCATAATTTTCCGGATATCCGCCGTGACCCGGGTAAGAAATGTGAATACCGTTTTCCGTGCTGACATAGGTCCAAAAAACCATTTTGCCCAACTTAGCTGAAAGGTTTTTCAGCGTCGGAACGATACGGGTCAGGCGTGCGATGTCGCTTTTCACGCTTGATTTAGAAACACCGGGGGCCAGCAAAAAAACTGGATGGTCGAAACTGACGGATATGGGTGGAAATCTACCCACCTTAGATTTTTTCAGATATCTGCGATAGGGTGTAAGATTGGGGGGTGCCAAAGTTGGATTGTCAAATTCAGGCGCATAGTAAATTTTAGGCGCCGCAGGAGGGGTTTCCATGAGAGCCTGCTCAGCTTCGTAGGCAAGAACCATCAAGCTGGACTCCAGGCTATTCATGGTTTGAAGTAATGTTTTAGATGAATTTTCTACAGCTTGCAGCAATGCTTCGCTCGTTAGACTCGTTAAGTTTTGGCGCAGATCGGCAGAAATTACACGGCCCAATCGACGGGTACCCCGTTGACTGATCACGGTAACGATCAACAATGGGATGAGACTAAATACAAAAAGGATAACAAAGAATTTCCAACGCAGTTTCAGTTTCATAAGTAGTTCTTCATCTTTTGGAAGGAATCAGGGTAGTAGAAAATAGGGGTCACCGGGCAGCAGTGGAAATATATACACGGAATCCAAATAAAATCAAAGAGATGTTAAAAAAATCAAAAAATGAATCGTAAAATATTCTACGATCTCTAAACACCGCTGATCCGCAGTACCAAGCCCTCCTTTTTTTGAATCCTACTGGGAATCAAATATTTGAAAAAAAAACAGGGGCGATAAATTTCCCCCTGTTTGCAATCTAACAGGATTAATTATAACCGCGATTATTCCATTACTTTATAGGATTCAATTGTGATCGTCTTGTTGCCGTCGCTGCTTTCCTCTACGGTGCCCTTGACCTCGACTTTTTGACCCGCGTTTTCGGCGAGCTCTTCACTTTTTTCATCTTCGCCCAGCAGGTAGAGCGCGCCTTTTTGATCGACCAATACACCGTCGTCGTTAATGGTCCCCACGATTGTCATGCTTTGACCTGCAATTGCAGCACCGCAAAAAGCGATAACCGCTAAGATAACCAGGATTTCAATAATTTGCTTTTTAGCATTTTTGAGCATCTCATTACCTCCTATCTGTTTGTTGGTTTTCAGGCTCATCCCGGTAATCGAATATTACCGAGCAAACTTCCCGACTTGAAAACGTGAACATCTAGAGCAAAAGAGATGCCAGTTTAGTAACCTACCTATTTGATTGCTTATTTTTATTTGACACAATAAATGTCGGAATTTTTAATTCCTATGAAGGAACCTGCGCTTAGGTGATTTTGGGTTATTTGATTGCGACAATTGGCGTAATAAATTGATAATATTTAGTTTTACCAGCAAGAACTCCTAATTCTGAAAATTCATTAAAATTAGACTTAAAAGTTCTCATGAGTGCACTGCATTTTTGTTCGTTTTTTTTCTTTCTTCCTCACCTGTCCCGCCGCCAAATTTTTTAATCCCTTCCACCAGTTCTTTTAATTTACGGTCGACAAGAAAGTTGATCGTCGCTTCCGGATAGGTGCCGTCGGCCTGGAGTGCGCCGGCCTTTTTTCCGGTGAGGATTTCAATACCTTCATCAATATTTTTGACCGCGTAAACAATAAATTTACCCTCTTTGACTGCTTCAACAACATCTTTGCGCAACATTAAATCTTTGACATTGCTGGCGGGGATGATGACCCCCTGGTCACCGCTCAAGCCTTTGTGGCGACAGCAATCGAAAAACCCTTCAATTTTTTGATTGACTCCACCGATGGCCTGGACCTCGCCCTTTTGATTGACCGAACCGGTTACGGAAATATTCTGTTTGATGGGGACCCCGGACAAACTGGATAGCAGGGCGTAGATTTCCGTGGATGAAGCACTGTCACCGTCGACACCGCTGTAGGATTGCTCAAATGCGATGCTGGCGCTCATGGTGATCGGTTTATCCTGGGCAAACTTCTTTCGCAAATAACCACCGAGGATCAGAACGCCCTTATTGTGTGTGTTGCCGGACATGTCGGCTTCACGCTCGATATTTATGAGACCGGCACGGCCCATGGAAGTCGATGCGGTGATGCGGGACGGTTTGCCGAACATATAGTCACCGAGGGAATAAACAGCCAGCCCGTTGACCTGACCAACGACGTCTCCGACCACATCGATCATCAGTGTTCCCCGGTCGATCATCTCCTGGATCCGCTCTTCCACCAGGCTGGATCTAAAAATACGCGCTTCGATGGCCCTGTCGACATGTTGTTCTCCAACAACAGACTGGTTTTCCTGACCGGCCCAGAAATCAGCCTCCCGGATCAGGTCGGAAACAGCTGGAAAACTTGTGGAAATCTTTTCCTGTCTTCCGCTCATCCTGACGGCTTGCTCCACCAGTGCAGCCACCGCCGACCGATCGAGCGGCCTTAATTTTTCTTCGTCGGTTGCCATTTTGATAAATTCCGCAAACTGCTTAATCGACGGCTCGTTTTTGTCCATGACGGTATCAAAGTCAGCCCTGACCTTGAATATCTTGCGCAGGTCTTCATCATAGTAACCGAGTAAATGATAGAGGTGGGTATCGCCAATCAGCACCACTTTAACATTTAACTCGATAGGCTCCGGCTTTATACCGGTGGTGGTAAAAAAATACATCGGGTCGAAGGTCTGAATTTCAAGCTTTTTGCTTTTCAGGGCGCGTTTCAGGGCCGGCCAAACGCCGGGTTCGATAATGGCGTCCTTCAGATTGAAAACCAGATACCCGCTGCTGGCTTTGACCAGTGATCCAGCTTTAATTTTGCTGAAATCGGTGCGCCAGACACCGCTGCGGTCCACCACGCGCTCGATGGCACCGAAAATGTTGCGGTATGTCGGATATTCTTCAACAATCACCGGAGGGCTTTCGCTCTGGCTGTTGTCCACCAGTAAATTGACTTCATAGGGTTGGAACAAATCCGCATCGGGCATCATCGGTGGTAAACCCGGAATTTGAGCCGGATTTTGCGGGCTGAAAATTTTCAGGTTGTCGGCCATGTCTTCGATCATATCCTGAATGTGGCGCTTTACCTTAATATTTTTATATTTTTCCACGAGTTCGGCGGCTGAATCCGAAGCTGTTTTGAGAAAAGTCGCACGGTCCATTTTTTCAATTTTTTCGGCCACTTCTTTTTGAAGGTCTTTGAGTTCAAGAAAAATCTGATCGATCTGGTTTCTCAATATGGTGTGTTTTTGTTTCAGCGCATCAAACTCTGCCTGCGGAAACCGGCCTTTTTCCACCAACGATTCCAGCTGTTCAATGGGAACGGGTTTGTCATCGACCATCGGCATTACCTCCGGACGTTTAAACTGGCCCATTTGAACGTCGACAATGGCAAATCCCTCCGCTTTGACTTTTTGCTCCAGGGATTTGAAAAAGCTTTTAGCCTGATGCTCATAGGTTTCCATAATCTCTTTTTTCACATTGACGTATTCCTGACTCTCGAAAAGCTGAGGGATTTCTTTTTTCAGTCTTTCGACAAAAGTCTTTGTATCGCGCTTGAAAGCACTCCCGTTTCCCGCCGGAAGCCGGATCAAAATCGGGGACTCCGGATTCTTGAAACAATTTACGTAGCAAAGATCTTCCTGCGCACCGTCTTTTTGTGACATCTCTTCCAGGAGCCGTTTTACTGTGGACATTCTTCCCGACCCGGCCGTACCCGTAACAAAAACGTTATATCCCGGTTTGGCCATATTGATGCCAAATCGGAATGCTTCGACCCCCCTTTTCTGACCGATGATTTCTTTCAACGGCTGGAGATCATGGGTGGTTTCGAAAGACAGAGTGGCCGGATCCAGCCGCCATCTGAGATTTTCGATGGGGACTTTGAAATATGATTTTTCCTGGGACATTTGTTCCCTCCTTATATAATTTGCATCTCAACGATAACACCGCGTACCTTTTTCGGTTTACATTTGGGAAGCTCAATTCTTAGAGTGTTATCCTTGTATGTGGCTTTAACCTCTTCTGCGATTATTCTGCAGGGAAGTGAAATCGATCGCGAAAAGGACCTGGAGCTTTTTTCAATGCTCTGAAAATTTTTATCTTGATCGACGGAATCTTCTCTCGTCTCGGCTTTCAAATTCAGGGTATCGTCCGTGACCGAAATTTCAATGTCTTCCGGTTTGATACCCGGCAGATCGGTACTCAGAACCAGCATATCTTCGGATTCCGTAAGTCCGGTTGAAAATGATTCGACGGCTTCGAACAACGTCCGGGGTAAGCCGAATCCTCTCCGAAAGCGTCTGAAAAGAAGATCCATATCTTTTCTGAGTTTATCCAATTCTTGTTTTTTCCATAAGGTAAGTTCCGACATGTCAAAATCTCCTTTTTCTACATAAAATGACATTCAAATCAACACCGATAATGAACGTAATAAACGCCAGGATGGGGACGGATAATCAAGAGTCGACAGGAATTCATCATGCATCGAACCATCATTCTCCCAGATATTGGTTAAGTTTTTCCTGCCACGCTTCCTCTCGAATTTTTTGCAGCAAGGCCACATTAATTTGCTCACGCAACGGGCTGTTCGGCTGCAGTGCAATCCCGTATTCCTGGCGTTGCAGCCGGTAGGGCAAAACTTCCAGGCTGCCGACGTAGTTTTGGTGAATATAATAACGCAAAATGGGGGCATCATAAACCAGGGCCTGGATTTTTCCCGCCTGCAAGGCCGCCAGCCCCTCCTGAGGCGACCCGTAGGAACGAAAGGAAATCTGAATTTGCTTGAGGTAAGATTCACTGGTCGTATTTGCCATTGTGCCGACGGTTACTTTGGGCAGGTCTTCAGGTCCTTTGATAGCGGATTCAAGCTGTGTCACGGTCAGTGAGGAAGTAATGGCCGCTGTAAAGCTTGAAATAATGATGATCGCAACAAACATCCAGATAAGCCCCACAATTCTTCCTGCCAATGTGACCGGTGCTTTATCACCATAGCCGACGGTGGTCATGGTGACGGCAGACCACCAAAACCCGGAACCGATGCCCCTGGCGGCACTGCCGTTGAACTGCTGAGGGTTTTTCTTATGCTCAAACCACCATACCAGTGCCCCCACACCCAATAGCACGAGCGTCAGGCTGGCCACAACTTTCAGAAATGAAAACGAAATAAATCCTCGGGCCACGGAAAACCAGGGATTATGGGCTTTGACGGCAACCGCAATCCCCAGGCCCGTCGTATAAAAAGCGTGGGTAAAGTCCAACTTTTTCTCGCGTTCGGGCGTAATTGTAAAGGCGGCGACGGCGGCGTCCAGGGAACCATCCGAGACGCCATCTAGCAGTTGCTTAAGTGCTAGCTCCCGAAATTCAAATTGAAGGTTTAATTCCGCCGCAATTTGCCGCCACAGGTCAATACTCAGGCCGGTCCACTGGCCGTCTGAGCTCTTGATGGAGAAAGGGGGGGCTTCCTTGGTGCCGACAATCAGCGGCCGCGGGGCGGCAGAATTCTGCTGTCCGGCGACATTGGCGGACATCACAGTTGTCAGAAGTGAAAAACCAATCATAATGCTCATGGTAATCTTCATATGACCTCCTGTTGTCGACGGGTTACAACCATTTCTTTCTTTTGAACCAAAAAATCATAAAAACAAAAATTGTGATCAGCAGTATCCAGAGGGCGGGATATGCCCAGGGCCACTTTAACTCCGGCATAAATTCGAAATTCATTCCGTAAATGCCCGCGATGAAAGTCAAAGGAATAAATATGGTCGCCATGATGGTTAACACTTTCATGAC
>JBAVYC010000776.1:0-3669 GCA_049698595.1 Desulfobacterales bacterium
CTACAGAACACCAAAACAATAAGACCTAACAAAAAGAAGATCGCCAATTTTGAGTTCATGGCACTCTCTTATCCCAGTCTGTAATGACAAGCGGCCGAGGTAGAATTTAGAAAAATAGCCCTTTCGGGATAAGCCTAATTTAATCAATCAAGCATGCCCCTGTCCAATTATTTTTTTATTGATTGACATGGAATTGAGTTTCTGTATAGTGATTTTCTCTTTTCCCTGGTCGTACCCGAGGCAACACGTATGTCGCAAAACGCTGAAAAATTTATACTATCTATCGATTTGGGAACATCCGGCAGCAAAACGGCACTGGTGTCGACCCAAGGCAAAGTTGTCGACTTTGAATTCCAGGAAGTTCCACTAATTTTATTGCCCGATGGCGGGGCTGAGCAAAAACCAGGTGATTGGTGGGCCGCCATCATGGCAACCTCAAAACGCCTTCTGGGCAAGGGGCTGGTTAATCCGGACGATGTCGTGGCCGTAGCCGCTTCGACCCAATGGGCGGGTACGGTCGCCGTGGACCGGCAAGGAAACCCCCTGTTGAACGCCATTATCTGGATGGATATGCGCGGTGCTAAATACGTGCGTGACATCGCAAAAGGCCTCGTTAACATCGAAGGCTACGGGCTGCTGAAGTTGATCCAGTGGATTCGCATGACTGGTGGTGCGCCGGGGCAGTCCGGCAAAGATCCGGTTGGCCATATTTTACTGATAAAAAACGAATTTCCGGAAATTTATCAAAAAACATATAAATTCCTTGAACCCAAGGATTTCATTAACCTGTGCCTGACGGGCAAATTTGCCGCCTCCTATGACTCAATTACCTGTCACTGGATTACCGACAACCGCGATATCCGGAATATTTCTTATCATGACAAATTGTTAAAGCTGCTTGCGTTTGACAGAGAAAAGTTTCCCGATCTATACAGGGCGATCGATATTCTCGGTCCGTTAAAGAAGGAAGTCGCGGATGAGCTGGGTTTGCGGCCGGACGTCCAGGTGGTTATGGGCTCTCCGGACATTCATGCGGCGGCTCTGGGCTCCGGTGCGATCAGGGATTTTGAAGGGCATATTTATATTGGGACATCCTCCTGGATCGTTGGCCATGTCCCTTTCAAAAAATCGGATATCATACATGCAATCGCTTCGATACCCAGCGCGATTCCCGGCAGGTATATCATTGTGAACGAACAGGAGACCGCCGGCGGGGTGTTGACATACCTGAAAAACAATATCCTCTACCATCAGGACGAACTGTTGAAAGCGGAAGCCCTGCCGGATGTTTATAAAATATTCGACCGTATTGCGGCCAAGGTTCCGGCCGGCAGCAACAAGGTGATATTCACACCCTGGTTGAACGGTGAGCGTACCCCTGTTGAAGACAACTCCGTGCGGGCCGGCCTGTTCAATTTATCCCTGGATAACACCCGGGAAGACATTATCCGGGCATTTCTCGAAGGCGTGGCATTTAACCAAAAATGGGTTCTGAAATACGTCGAAAAATTCATCGGTCGCCGGATGGACCCGCTGCACATCGTCGGCGGCGGGGCCGTTTCCGATCTTTGGTGCCAGATTCACGCGGATATCCTGAATCGGACCATAAAGCAGGTGAAAGACCCGATTCAAACCAATGCACGCGGGGCCGCCTTTATCGCATCGGTTGCCCTGGGTTTTCTGGAGTTCGAAGACATTCCAAAATATGTCGAAATCAACAACTGTTTTGAACCGAACCCCCAACATCGCAAAATATATGACGACATGTTTCAGGAATTTTTAAATATTTATAAGCAGAATAAAAAGATTTATAAGCGTTTAAATTCAAAAGATTGATGTCTAATCCCCCGCATCCGGACCGATTTTGACAACCATTTTACCGAAGTTCTCACCCTTAAAAAGACCGGTGAAGGCCTTGGGGGCATTTTCGATTCCGTCGACAACGGTTTCTTTCCATTTGATCCTGCCCTCAGCAACCCATTTTGCCATATCCGAGTAAAATTGCTGCAATTTGTCAAAATGATCGGTGACAATAAAGCCTTGCATGGTTAGCTGTTTTCCGATGATATAGGCCAAATTGGTCGGCCCCGGAACCGGTTCGGTGGCATTGTACATGGAGATCATACCGCACATGACAATGCGGCCATGGGTGTTCATGTACTCAAGGGCTGCTTCCAGATGAACGCCGCCCACATTTTCGAAATAAACGTCGATTCCCTTGGGACAGTGTTCACCGACAGCGGCGATGACATCACCGACCGTTTTATAGTTGAACGCAGCATCAACACCGGCCTCATTCAGGAGCCAGGCAACTTTTTCATCGGAACCTGCGCTTCCGACAACGCGGCAGCCTTTGAGCTTTGCAATCTGGCAAACCACCGAGCCAACGGCGCCCGAAGCGGCCGAGACAAAAACGGTTTCGCCTTCTTTGGGTTTGCCGATGTGCAGCAAGCCGGCATAGGCTGTCAGCCCCGGCATGCCGAGCGTCCCGAGATAGGATTGCGCCGGTGCTATCGCGGGATCTATTTTAAGGACTCCCGGCCCGGCGGATACATAGTACTCGCGCCAGCCCAGCATCCCCGATACGTAGTCTCCGACTTGAAACAGATCATTTTTTGACTCGATCACGCGGCCGACGCAGCCGCCATCCATCGGTTTGCCGAGCTGAAAAGGGGGAGTATAGCTTTTGCGATCGTTCATGCGGCCCCGCATGTAAGGGTCGACCGACATGTATATGTTTTGAACCAGAATTTCACCTTCTCCGGTTTCGGCAAGCTCGACTTCTGCCAATTCAAAGTCAGTTTCCCGGGGCAGCCCGGCGGGACGATTTTTGAGACGGATTTCGCGGCTTTTTTTGTGAGTCATTGTATTCTCCTTTTATTTCATTTGATCTTGGTTTTGAAGTGGCAAGCTGATGGTTCGGCCTCCGAATACTGTTAATCTTTATTGGGTGGTGCAAGCCGGAATATAAGAATATTTAAGGATTTCACTTTGCCCGCAGCCCAATTGTTATAACCTTTTAATCTAATACTTAATTTCGCGAAAGAAAGGGCCGCTAATCATTTGTCACAATTTGAAATTTTAAATTGTGGCCTCCGCCCCGGAGTGATTTTGGATTTGTGGAAGCGCTAGACTCTATCAATCTAAATTAAAAAATTATTGACAAAACACAGCGAATTGTCATTTTTACCGGACGGCAGGAATTTTTTATCATGATCGGACAGCGACCCAATACGAAGGTTGACGTGAGATGAGAAATATTCAAGGGTATCACGGGGAATGGAACATGGGCAGTCCCGGCGGTTGGGATTATCAGCGGATTGCACAGCTTCTCGGAAAGATGGCGTGGAATCTAATTTTGAAGTCCATTGAAGTGGGTATCGATATTGATTTCGATCACCCCCAGATCAACGCCGTCCCCGGGTTTGCCCGCATGCTGTTGCGGGCTCATGAAAATCGCCACGGCAGAAACCCCGTGCACGCCGTACTTCTGGCTGAGTCGGAAACCCTGGATGTGGTGCTGGAAAATAAGAACTTTGTGGAATATCTAAACACCATGGATGGTGTCAAGGCTTCCCTGGCCGGACCCGGCCACCTGGCATTGAAAAATGGAAAAGTAACCTGCCTGGGCGATGAAGCTACGGTCATTTTTATGGATTTCAACCTGAA
>JBAVYC010000777.1:0-1680 GCA_049698595.1 Desulfobacterales bacterium
AGAGTGCTGTTTATCGCCAGCAGGGACACTCTGATGTCACTTAACTGCCGCACAAGGGTGTCTTTTTCCCCGCTGCTGTGCGGCAACTTAACCGCAGCGCCTCCGATCTTGCGGGAAATATCATCCATCCGAATACCCAGGGTGACGATAAAGTACAGCAGGAGGAGAAACGCGAAGTTTTCCTCCTGCCAGTAGAGAAACCGCCAGCCAAAGGCCATAACGATTAAAAAGATTATACTGGTAAATATATAGGGACGATCGATAACCCACTTTTTCATTTGGCTTTATCACTCTCCTCGTCTCTGAGCACACGGCGCAGAATTTTACCGACATTTGAAACCGGCAGAGCGTCTCTGAACTCAACAATTTTGGGACGTTTGTACCCGGCCATGTTTTCCTTGCAGAATGCGAGAATCTCATCCTCGGTGGCTGTTTCTCCGGGTTTGAGCTGGATGTAGGCCTTGACCATCTCGCCGCTCTTGGCATCGGGTACCCCGACTACGGCGGCAAGGGCCACTTTGGGGTGGGTGAAAAGAATGTCTTCCACATCCCGTGGGTAAACATTGAACCCCCCCACCAGAATCATGTCCTTTTTGCGATCGGTAATCAGAATATACCCTTCGTCATCGACATGACCGATATCACCGGTCAAAAAATATCGCTGTCCGTCTAGCTCTCGAAATACTTTTTCGTTTTCGTCCGGTCTTTGCCAGTAGCCTTGCATGACCTGGGGACCGCAGATGGCGATTTCACCGTCTTCTCCCTGGGGCAGTTCATTGAGCCCGGTATCGATGTCTACAATCTTGATATCGGTGCCCGGCAGCGGGAAACCGATGGTGCCGATCTTGCGCTGCTCCAGGTTTGTCGGATTGACCGAAGCGATGGGGGCGGTTTCACTCAGTCCATAGCCTTCAAAAATGACGGAACCGGTTTTTTCTTCAAACTGCCGGCATACTTCCGGCGGCAGCGGCGCACCACCGGAAAAACACCCCATAAGCGAATTCAAGTCGTACTGGTCGAGTTGGGGGTGATTGGTAAAGGCCACAAAGATCGTCGGCACGGCCGGCATGACCGTCGGTTTGTGTTTCTGAACGATTTTCAGCACTTCGGTAAATGGCGGATTCCCCGCCCGGGGGTCCGGCACGCATATCAGCTTGCCGGCGACCGAGCAGGCCGAAAGCAGAGCGCAGGTCATGCCGAAACTGTGGTACCAGGGCAGAACACCAAGATAAGTGTGAAATCCGCCTTTGCGTGTTTTCTCCGGCTTTGCGCCCGGTTCATGCACCAGGCGAATCCACTCGTTTGATGCTTCCAGATCGTAAGTGAAATTGGTATGCGTCAGGGCCGCACCCTTGGGGACACCGGTGGTTCCGCCGGTATAAATGATGAGGGCCAGATCTTCAGCCGGATTGATCTCGACCGCAGGCGGCCGCGGCTGGGCCGAGGCCACCACGTCATCGAAGAAAAGGTGACCGGCCTCGTGATGTTGCGCCTTGGGAATCTTGCCCAGTAGCCCGCCGACAAGTGCTTTAACCTTCGGCAGGTAAGATTTGACACTGCAAATGACCACCGATTCCACGCTGCTGTCTTTAACGGCCGCAACCGTGGTCGGGTAAAACTGGGGGTGATCCATACAAAAAACCACCTTGGCCCCGGCGTCATTGAGCTGGTAATTCAGTT
>JBAVYC010000778.1:0-3206 GCA_049698595.1 Desulfobacterales bacterium
AAAATAGGGTGGCCTGTATGGGGGTTAGTCTTTTATTTTGTTCCTTTAAATTGCGGATCAACAGCGTGATATTGGCGCCGACTGCATCCATGCATTTCCAGGTCGCATCAATGTTCCCCTCATTTAAATGATGATCCCACAGGATTATTTCAAGGTTTTCCTTTTCTTTCAGTCTGTCCATTTGATCAAGGCGGTCCCATCTGTTGGTATCGACAATGATCAGACTCATCACTTCTTCAAGTTCAATTTTATCCGGTGTTTGTACATCAAACAGGTCTTTATGGATCGACAGAAAGGCCCTAACGTTCGGATTCAGGCTTTTGGGCAGTACCGCAACCGCCTCGGGATACAGGATCTTGGCCGCCAGCACGGAGGCCGCGGCGTCAAAGTCGGTGCCCTTATGGGTTGTTATTATCTGCATACAACAATCCTGAATTTGAGACGAATTTAAAGCCCTGCTTCAACTTGACCGGAGAAACAAAACCTTCCGGCTTCATCGTCAGCACCGAACAATCCACCTGCTGAAGCACGTTTTCGGCGGTATTGCCGATAAAAAAACCCGCCACGCCGGTTCGGCAGACCGTACCCATGACAATGAGATCGATCCGTTCTTTTGCGGCCAGATCAGTGATCCGCACAGCCGGATCGCCTTTTAAAAAATGCAACCGGTGATTCAGGTTTTTCACTGGGTATTTTCCAATAAGCTCGTCGAACCCTTTCTTATGTATAGCCCGGGTCTGGTTAGTCAACTGATTGATCTTTTGGTCGTGCAGCCTGCCGCGAACCCGCAATAGTTGTTCTCCCCGAAAATTCCAGGCATGCACGATGTGCAGTTCGCTTTGCTCCATTTTCGCCAGCGAAGTCGCCAGGTCCATGATTTTGATATTGAGCAGGTTCTTCTCTTCCTCGACAAACAAAGGATCCACAGCCGCCAGGATCCGACGGAAGCGTTCACGCCGGGTGGGCTTCATCACCCAGACCGGGCACGGACACTTACGCATCAGGTGCAGCGATGTGCTGCCAAATAACCGGCCTTTCAGTCCGTTGCGACCCTCGGCCGCCATGATCACCAGATCGTGCTTTTGTCTCAACACCTGGCGGATGATTTCCAGAAACGGCGTTCCACTTAGCACGTTGACACCAACACGAAGTCCTTCTTTACGGATGGGTGCGACCAAGCGCTCCAGCTGTTTCTGCCGTTCCTGGATGACGCGCTTCTGTAACTCCATAGGCGTTATTACGACTATAAACTTCTGAATGTCGCGGGGCAGTTCTTCAATGACGTCCACTACCGTCAATCGCGCCCGGTTGTTTTTGGCCAGAGCTGCAGCCTTTTGAAGAATCGGACTGCCTCCGGTTCCCTGATCGGCGAGTAAAAGAATGTTTTTAAATCTTTTCACGGTAGGCGTCTCCTTGTTTTAAGATTTATTGAGCAATAGATGTGCCAGCACAAGCGGCTACCGATAACATTTTACTCTAATGAATGTATCTGATGTGATTTATGATAGTTATGAATGAGCTATAGAAAAAGATGAGGGGATCAGCACTTCCATGGGTGGGCTTGTTGAATCCAGGCATGCTTCTTCATGGGGAGTTTTGCACCGGCGAGGGGAAACTCCCCATCTCCCGGGCCGAATTAAATGACGGATTACACCCCAGCGCTCAAAAAATAGCTACGCCAGGGTGGTTGCTGTTTTGAAAGGGAAGAAAAGGGTGAAAACGGTCCCGCCCGAATGATAACAGACCTCTATACTATTGCAAAAGGCACACCGGCTGATTCTCCCGGGACAAATATCACTTTCTGCCGGTATAAATTTACATCGGGCAGATGTCATATTTATTTTAAAATTGTACCGTTCGGAAAAGATCTTCATGCGTAAAAGATCCGCCCCTTTGCCGCCGGCGTTAAAGTCAAATGGTCTTTGGGAGGAATAGGCCATGGTGTCCCGGGCCACGAAAAAACCTTCAAATATGCGTCTTTGATTCCCTTCGGTGATGCCGACCCCATAGTCGTGCACTACAAACTCAATGCCTTTGCCTCTCTTCTTGACATTTACTTCTATCTTGCCTTCATCCGGGGTGTTTTCCACGGCATTTCTTATGAGCCCATCAACAACTTTTTGCAATACATCCGATGGAATCCGAATGAATGGCGCCCCCTCTTCCAAATCGGTAACTATTTCCACCTCCCGGTGGGTAAACCGAGCCTTCAACGCCTCGATCCTTTCCCGTAAACAACCGGCCGGATCGATTTCCGATATCACATCCTTCTTTCCACCAAATAGCTCTTCAATCCGTTTCCTGATTCGGCCGGCAGCGGACTCTGCTCCCGTCTCGTCAGCAGCAAGAACCTCGAGTAAATCGGTGCACTCGTCGAGCAATAGAGAAAGGAGCCCATGCATCTTATACGGTCTATCCATCATAATGTCTTCGGCCTGGTGCTGGATATCTAAAATGCGATTCAGGTTCCTCCGAGCCCTCTCTACACCGGTCTTCCAGACAGCTTCCGGAAGCGCTTTCATTTTTTTCTCCAGGAAGCTCAACGAAGCCTTGAGAACTGAAAGAGGTGTTTTTAATTCATGGGACAGGTGGTTGATGGCTTTTTCTTTGGCCTTGTTCGAACTTGTGACTTGCCTGTAGGCGGACCTCAGTTGTTCGGAAACCCTGGCATTTTCAATGAAAAGGGCAACGGTGCCGGCGATCATCGTCAAGAGCTCAACATCCGTCCGGTCAAACTCCCCCTCCCTCTTGTTGCGGGCGCATAAAACACCAATGATTTGATCTCTGCCCCTTAAAGGCACTTCAAGCATATTTCTTGTGATGTACCCAATTTTTTGGTCCACTCCCGGATAGAAATCAGGCTCCCTGGAAGTATCGGAAACAATAATCGGCTCCCCGGTGCGGACAACTTTGCCTGCGACACTCCTGTCGGCAGGGAAGCGAAATTCCTTTATTCGCTTCTCTGTGGCTGGAGTGTCATGGGCAACGCCCACATAAGAAAATTCATTTCTCTCCTCATCCAGTAATATGACAAGGGCAACCTCCGTGTCCATGATAACCCTAATCTCATCACTGATGTAGTCTAACAGCTTTTCCAATTCAGGGTAGGCGGGCAGGGCCGTACTGATGCGGAGAAGAACCTCGTTGTTCCGAGCCGCTCTCTTTTCCTGGGTAAGGTCTCGGAGGATAACCAATTCAGCATCATC
>JBAVYC010000779.1:0-2219 GCA_049698595.1 Desulfobacterales bacterium
TTAATTTTTATTTATTTCAGCATGATAGGATAGTTGAGGGAAAGACCACATCCATCGGTTGATCCAGAAATGGATCACCTTGCAAAAAACAAGCGAATCGATGACGTCTATCAGCGCTAGATCGGCAATTTTTTTCGATATCGGATATCGGGTGGGTCGCTATGCCGACCCGATCGGAAAGGAAAATTTTTTATCCGGATAGGCTAGTTTCAATTACCGTCAACACTCAATCCAAAGGAGGTGCAAACTTGAGACGCAACTTGCATGCCGGTAAACGGCAAAGCGGGGGGCTGAACCTGAAAATTTTGACCGATGATGAGCTCGACGAAATCCATCTGGCCACCCTTGAAGTTTTGGAAGAAACCGGACTTCTTTTCGACGATGATGAAGCCCTGGAAGTCCTGGATGGCGGTGGAGCAATCATTGACAAAAAAAACAACATCGCAAAATTTCCCCCCTATGTGGTGGAAGATGCTATCCGCTCGGCACCTTCAAAACTTCTCCTGGCCGGACGCAATCCCAAAAACGACTTCGTTATGGAGAGCAACCGGGTCGGGTTTACCAATTTTGGCGAAGGGGTTTTTATTAATGACCCTTACACCGGTCAGCATCGGGAAACCACCAAAGCAGATGTCGCCGCATCAGCGCTGCTGGCCGACTATTTGAGCGAAATCGATGTTTACGAACGAGCCGTGGGTGCCGCCGATGCGCCGGTGGAAACCGTCCAGCTGCACAATGCCGAAGCCTGGCTGCCGAATACATCCAAACACGGGTTTATGGGGTCCGGTAACGGATATTTGACCAAAAAACTGGTGGAAATGGCGGCCGCCATTACCGGAGGCAAAGACAAGCTTCGGGAGCGTCCGATCATTTCCTTTATCACCTGCCCCATCAGCCCGCTGCAACTGGTTGGGGAAAGCTGTGAAATAATCATGGAAACCGCCCGGGCCGGTTTGGCGATCAACGTTTTATCCATGGCGATGGCCGGCGGGTCATCGCCGGTAACCCTGGCGGGAACCCTGGTGGATCACAATGCGGAAATCCTGGGCGGCCTGATCCTCAGTCAACTCACCTGCAAGGGGGCCAAATTCATTTACGGCAGTTCCACCACCGCTATGGACCTGAGGCTGGCGGCAGCCTCCGTGGGCTCGCCGGAATGTGCTTTGATCAATGCCGCCGTGGCCCAGATGTCGACCTACTACTTGCTACCCAGCTGGGTAGCCGGTGGCTAGGGCGACAGCAAAACCTGTGATGCCCAGTCCGGTCACGAAAAAACCATCACAGGCCTCTTACCGGCGTTGGCAGGTGCCAACCTGATTTACGGCCTGGGGATGATCGAAATGGGCATGACCATTGATTACGGCCAAATGGTGATGGACAACGAGTTCGCCCGTATGATTAAGTACCTGGTGCAGGGAATTCCCGTGAATGATGAAACCCTGGCAGTGGATGTGATTAAAGAGATCGGGGTTGGTAAAGACTTTCTCTCGCATGCAAGCACCTACAAGCACATGCGGACGCAATCGCAGCCGAAATTAATCGACCGCCGCATGCGCGAAGATTGGCAGGCAGCGGGCGGTACGGATATTTACCAGCGGGCATTGGAAGAAGCGAAATATATTTTGGAAAATCACAAACCGGACCCATTGCCGGATACGGTTCTATCCGCAATGCGCTCCATAGTTGAAGAAGCGGAAGCAGAATTGGGTATACGCACTAAGTAGTTCAGGCAGGAATTTAAATTGCATATTATAAGGAGAGAATTGAAATGGACGCATTATTAGAGAAGATGGCGGAAAGGTTGATTGTTGGCAAGATAGATGAAGTCAAGGAACTTTCGCAGCAGGCCCTGGACCAGGGGATCAGCCCCCGGGAAATCATTGACAAAGGATTGCTGGCCGGTATGGAGGTGGTGGGCAAGCGGTTTAAAGCCGGCGATATGTTTATCCCCGAGGTGCTGCTCTGCGCCCGCTGTATGCATGGGGCCATGGACATCTTAAAACCGCTGCTGTCGGAAGCCGATGCCGCCGGTGTGGGTATCTACCTGATCGGCACGGTGGAGGGCGATTTGCATGACATCGGGAAAAATCTGGTATCCATGATGCTTCAGGGCGCAGGCTTTGAAGTCATTGACATGGGAACGAATATTACCCCACAGCAGTTTGTTGATGCAGTCAAGGAACACAAGCCCACCATCCTGGGCCTGTCGGCCCTGCTGA
>JBAVYC010000780.1:0-8251 GCA_049698595.1 Desulfobacterales bacterium
ATCGGTCAAGTGGTCATCAAAACCGACAGATCCGATAAAACAGAGATCAAAAAATTCTTTTTAAAAATCAGCGGCCCCCAGCAGAGGTGGCCCCGGCTCCTTCCAGGGGCCATCCTCATACCCCCAGATTGCTGCTGGTGGTCGCTGATTTTGGAAGCTGGAAATATAATCTTTTGAATGCGGTTTTGTCAAAATAAATTGATCGGATACCCGGTTCCGGACCGACTCCGGTCTCACAAAATTATCCTTGTCATCGGCATGCATTAATAGTAATAATTACGAATTCATAGATTACCTGTCGCCTTTACCCTAATATATAAAGTAGAAAAAATGAAGGGGCTTGCTATGTCAAAAGCGGAAATCCCCATAGTCAAACGTTCGCTGTTTTCCTGGATATTTGCCGGCAACCTCAAGCTTCAACTGTTGCTTTTATTGATCATTGTCGTAATGGTCATGATCAGGGTTTTACCGCTTGAAATGCAAAAGCGTATCGTCAACGAGGCCATCAATTTAAGAAGCATCGATAAACTGGTGCTCTACAGCGGCTATTATCTGGGCGCCGTGTTTTTTTTCAGTGTCCTCAAATATCTGACCAATATCATCCAGACCCTCATCACGCAACGCACCACCGCCCGCATGCGCAAAGCCCTGTATCATCACATCCTGACGTTGCCGCTCAATTTTTTCAGAAAAACCCAACCCGGAACAGTGGTCAATGCCTTGAGCACGGAATTAACGCTGCCCGGTAATTTTGTCGGCATGGCGATAGCGTCGCCGGTAACCAACATTTTGACCCTGGTGGCTTTTGCCACCTATCTGTTCTTGCTCAATCCGCTTTTAGCGGCCGTGTCGTTGAGCATTTACCCGATTGTGGTTTTTTTGGTGCCGCTGCTTCAAAGAGGCGTCAACAAGGCCAATAAACAGCGGGTGGATGCCGCCAGAAAATTCTCCGCCAGGATTGCAGAATCCATCTCCGGAATTCACGAAATCCACGGCAATGGCGCTTACCACATAGAGAACCGCAAATATGACGCTCTGGTGGACAGATTGTTGAAAATAAGGATCGTCTGGAGTCTATACCGATTCGCAGTTAAAACGTCCAATGGTTTTTTTACCAGTTTAGGCCCTTTTTTAGTGTTTCTGCTGGGCGGCTATTTAGCCATCAAAGGCCGGCTGGAACTGGGTGCCCTGGTTGCGTTTCTGTCTGCCCAGGAAAGGCTGTTCGATCCCTGGAAGGATCTCATCGAATTTTATCAGGTCTATCAGGACGGCCGCATCAATTACGATAAAACCATGCGCTATTTTGATGCTGAACCGGAGCATGAGATTGCACCCAGAGATCGTGAGCCCCTGCAACTGGAAAACAGCGTGGAAGTACGGGATTTGTCCTTCGAAACCGACACCGGTATTCACCTGCTCGATGGAATCAATGTGTCCTTAAAACCGGGAGAGCATCTGGCCCTGGTGGGCTTTTCCGGCAGCGGCAAAAGCACATTGGCGCTGTGCATCGGCCAGCTATATAAATACACCGGTGGAAGCGTCATGATCGGAGACCACGAGGTTTCCGAGCTTACCAAGAAAGATGTGGTAAACAATATCGGGTTTGTGGCCCAGAGCCCCTTTATTTTCGACGGCACCATAGAGGAAAATATTCTCTATTCTACCATGGCCCAAATCGACGACAACGGTCAGGTGGAAAATGGTGACATACCCACCCTCGACGATATTATTGCCGTCCTTCACCAAACCGGCATTTTCGTAGACATATTGCGCTTTGGTCTGAATGCGATTTTAACCCACGATCAAAATGAAGAACTGGTAGAAATGATCATCCGGGTCCGCAAAAATTTCCAGCAGGATTTCGGCGAAGAACTGGCGGATTACGTTGAATTTTTTGATGAAAACACATATCTGTACTACTCCAGCGTCTCTGAAAACCTGATATTTGGTACCGCCGACAAAGATGAATTCGCCGATATAAACCTGTCTCGCAATGACTATTTTCTCAACTTTCTGAACACCGCGGATTTGACCAGACCGCTGCTAAGCCTGGGGGCCGATCTGTGCCGACAGACGGTGGATATCCTGGGAAATTTGCCACCGGACGCCGTATTTTTTGAACAAAGCCCCATTAATCCGGAAGAACTGGAAGAATATGAAATTCTCGTGGAGCAATTGAGAAAAAAGAAATTGCACGAACTGAGCCCTGGGGATCGTCAAAAGCTCCTGGATCTGGCCCTGCGGTTCACTCCCGGTGTTCACAAAATGGTCGCACTGCCGGCAATGCTCGAAACGTTGATACTTGAAGGTCGCGCTCTGTTCCATGAAAAAATCACCATAGATCACCCGACGGCCATTACCTTTGTCCAAATGTCGAAATATATCTATTCCCAGACCATTTTAAACAATATCTTTTTCGGCAAAACCAAAACCACGAATCCCCAGGCCCAGGAAAGGATCAACCAGAGTATCATTCAATTGTTAATCGAAGAAGATCTACTGGAAACGATTATCGAAATCGGGATGCATTTTCAAGTCGGCACCAAGGGCGATAAACTGTCCGGAGGACAGCAGCAAAAGCTGGCGATTGCCCGAATATTTCTCAAAGCGCCCAGGATTTTGATAATGGATGAAGCAACTTCGGCCTTGGACAACAAATCCCAGGCTCGCATTCAGAACTTGCTGGAAACCCGCTGGAAGAAGAAAAATACCGTGATTTCAGTTGTCCATCGGCTTGACACCATAAAAAATTTCGACAAGGTGGCCGTTATGAAAGCCGGTAAAATTCTCGAAACGGGCACTTACGATGAGTTGATAGCCCGGAAAGGAATGTTGTATGAGCTCGTTGGAAAAAAATAATTTGGCGCCGGCTAGTGAATTCCAGGAAAATCTGGAGATTTTAAGGCAAACTTATTTTTTCTCGGGACTTCCTCTTGAAACCCTTAAGATTTTCGCGTATCTATGTACCAGAGAAAAATTCAGACCGGGGGAACACATCTTCCGCCAAGATGAAGACGACGGCCAGGCCTTTTATATCATCGACGGCCAGGCCAGACTTGAACGCGCTGACAATGGCCAAACGATTGAAATTCGAGACTGTAAGACCGGGGAGTTTTTAGGCGGCTTGACGTTATTGGGAGAAACTCGCCGTCTGTTTTCGCTTAAAGCGGTCACGGATACCACCTGTCTGGTGTTGAATCGGGGGAAATTTTTGAAAACAATGGAGCAGTTTCCGAATTTGCTTGCCAGGATTTGCAATGCCGTGGCCCAAAGTATCGACTCCTGGGAAGATCGATTTCTTTCAGATCGCGAGGACCAATGCGGTGACTGCATGAGCAGATTGGGCGTCACGCTGATTTGAGTCACAACATCCCCGCCGGGATCGGCAGATTTGAAAACCTGATTTCTGCCTGCCCGACTAAACGGTTAACAGATAGTAGCCAAAACACCCATATGTGCATGAATATGTTTAATTTAATTGATTTGCTTTCATTTCCAAGCTATATACCCTAGATGATATCATACGCCGATTCCGGAAAAAGGTGATCGTTTATGGTGCAAAAAGAGTATTCATTTGAACTCAAAAGCAACTTGTCTGAATTAGATAATTTGTGCAGGCACTTGGAAACGTTCGGCCAAAAAACCGGACTTTCAAAAAAATTTGTGTTTGAGGTCAACCTGGTTCTGGACGAGCTGTTCACCAACATCATCTCTTATGGATTTGATGATGGCTGTGAGCATGTCATCAAAGTGACCATTACACCGGAAAATGGAGGACTCTGCCTGTACATCGAGGATGACGGCAAACCATTCAATCCCGTCGAATTTGAAGTACCCGATGTGTCCTGCTCCATTGAGGAATGTAAAATCGGCGGATTGGGAATTCATATTATCAGAAAGCTGATGGATGATATTTGTTATGAAAGATGCGAGGATAAAAACATTTTAAAGCTGAAAAAAGGTATCGCAAAATCCAAGCGTTAAACGCCGATTGATTTTGAAAATATACACCAACTGGGAGGATCGTAAATGGAAATTATAGAGGAAAAACAAGGTGGCATCAATGTATTTAAACTCAACGGCCGCCTGGATTCAAATACGTCACAAGGATTCGAACAAAAACTTTTTCAGGCAATTTCCGACGGATCAAAAACGATGGTAGTTGACTTCAAGGATCTTGACTACATCTCAAGTGCCGGTTTACGTGTGATTTTAAAAGCCACCAAAGCCATCAAACGCGAAGACGGCCGGATCATGCTCTGTTCCATGCAGGACTATGTCAAGGAAGTTTTCGAGATTGCCGGGTTTGACTCCTTTTTACCCATCGTTGCCACCATGGACGACGCACTCAAATCTTTTTAAAACTCCCATAACATCTCAATCCAGGCCGAGGAGACCGCGCTGCCCGAGTTGACGAATGAAACTGGTCACGGAAACTTCGGCCTCCCTGTTTTCCAGACGATGGGCTTTTGCAAAGATCTGAATAATCATACGTACTGAGCGTTTGCCATCCACCAGGTCCCAAACAGAAGTTCCCATCGCATCCAGTTGCAGCTTTTTGGTTTGCTTTCGATTCTGAGATCCTCCCAGACGTTTCGCCACGGCGGCAATCCACGGCCGCACGCTGAGTGGATATTCAATGACCACTTCACCCGATTCCAGTCGAAGTTCCGAAATTTGGCCGCTTTTGACCGGTCTGTATTCGAGAGCCTGCCTGCGAGACAAGTGACTTGCCGGGGCCTTCTTTCTAAATACTTTCATAATTTGAATCAATCTGATCCAACAAGTGAAAATCAAGCGGGTATTTGGATTCGGAACGAATGCCGAGGATCCGGTTTTTTTTTTCTTCATGCCAAAGTCGATACCAGAAAAATGAAGGATTCACTTTCAAGCGGGTCATTCTGCGC
This sequence comes from Desulfobacterales bacterium, assembly GCA_049698595.1. Taxonomy (GTDB): domain Bacteria; phylum Desulfobacterota; class Desulfobacteria; order Desulfobacterales; family JAFDCJ01; genus JAFDCJ01. The sequence goes on from JBAVYC010000780.1 coordinate 4,908, forward strand.
TGCCAGTCGCTGACAGGCTTTATGCGCCACTCCACGGCGCCGTCACCATCGATGATCAGTGATTGCGGCAGTCTTTCAGAAAATTCGGGAATCGTCCTGGCAAACCCGATGAGATCTCCCTCGCCTAAAAGAGCGGCTGCGGGTGCCCAGCGGTGCAGGTAGATAGACTGTCTGCCGTGGGAAAATTCAAGTTCAAATTTACCGGCGTCAAACCGAAAATTAACCAGCTTGAGCGTTTGCGGCAAGGTCACGCGGATATCAAAAACAGACCAATGCGAAATCCCGTCTTGCCCGTGGTCGCGGTAGGATTTAAGAACCGCCGATAATACTTTTTCGCGTTCCGACGAATTGTACCGAAAAAATTGGATCAGGGTGGCATTGCGGCAGGCCGGACAAAACAAGATAGCTCCCCGGCCGATGGCAGCTTTTCCCTGCCATAAAAACCCGCTGGTCTCAAAATTCGACAGGGCCGCTTGCCAATGCGGCGGCAGATACCATTCCGCCATCCGGCTTTTGAGGCTTTTTGGATGTAAGGCGGCGAGACGCTTGAGGTGGGCCTTGTGGGAAAACTTCCCTCTCACAGGCCCCCATTTAATCTCCATGACCGGCCCCGTCTCGGTTTCAAGTATCAAATGGCGGGAGCCGATCTGAGCAATTTCCCATTCGGCCGGAGCTTTAAAGCGGATTCCATTCCAAGCGAATTGTTTCCAGCGATTGGCCAATTTCATAACTTGAATTGATTCTTCAAAAGTTGATTCTTCATAAATACCCTGACATGGCAACGTTGAGATAGCCTGATCGCCACCGTCTCAATCATTTAAAGCAGCTAGGGTAAAGGACCCCAGTAGCGTAATCAATGCGATAATGATGGAAGCCGCAAAAAATTTCGGCCGATACTGAAATACGATTTTATGAACTCCCTGCGGGACATAAATCGCTCGAAATGCGTAATTGGCCGGTATGATAACTGCCTCGAATTGATCGTCAATCATGGCTTTCCAGCCAGGATAAAACGTGTCCGTTAAAACCACCCAGGCATCGGAAGCCAGATTTGCACGCAGCTCGATTCTGTTCGAGCGGTACGCGACGATTTCAACCATATCGTTTGGATCTTTCTGATGAAACAAGCTGCCAAACTCGAAAGAGATATTTGAAGCGGATTCTCTTTCTAGAATTATTTGTTCACCGCTGATAGATGGCAATTCTAAAACACTGCGCAATGCTTCGTTTTCTTCCTTGACCATTTTAATTTGTCGTGGAAGGTAGACGCGATGGACTGCATAATTGTTCTGAAGAATGGATAAAATTCCATCATCATATACTTCTTCATAACCTGGAATATCGAGTTTGCGGTTTGAATTAACCACCAGGTATTTTAGATTAAACAGGTTATATAAGGGTGACAATCGCCGGATGGCGGTGAGTTTCATCGAAGGTATTGGCTTTCCCTGGTTCGCAAGGTTGTACAGACGACTGTATCTACTCAGGACGTATGGATAATCTCCGCTGATTTGATGTAAGGGAGAGGTGATTCCATATTTCGGCCCGAATGATGTTACGATAGCGCTACGGTATTGATCCGTATCCCGGGCGAGGAATTGCAGGGCTTCCGGCTTGAGGTCCCAGTGATGAATATCGACCGATGAGACAAAGGTTTTTCCAAAAATGAATAGATCGGCGAGAATAAACAAGATGGTTATCGTGTTCAGCAGCCAATGAGAGCCAAATCGAAGCGTCAATACTATCAAGCAGAGGCCGAGAAACAAGCTGATCAGAAAATAACGTACGGACATCACCGCCTGGCTGACGGCAGCGTCCGCGAATTCGGCATTTTCGATCCCCGGTATGGGTAAATAGGACCTTTGATCGTTTTGAACATACGCCAAGAAGGATTTGATCGGATCTTCCATCAACTCGGAATAGGGAATCAGCAGCAGCAAAACTAACGTTAAGCCCAGCCCGCCCAACAAAGGCAAAAAAAATTGGCGGCCCTTTTTAATTGAAAAGCACCGCAAGGCATCATAACCGATTCCGGCTAATAGCGCGATCGCAAAGCAGCAAAAAATATGCGTTTTGCTGTGGCCTCGAAACATCTTAAATCCGGGCAGAATATGGTAAAACAGCTTTAACAGCGGCGTGTGTCCACCCAAGGCCATTATCAATGCGAACACCGCCAAGAAAAGAAAAAAGATACCTTGATTCACCCTTTTAAAGCCTTTGATGGCAACCGCGGATAACAGCAGCGACATCGTTCCACAATAGGCGCACATTTCCCATAGATTATACAGGCCCCAGTATGGAATCTTCACTCCGTCTCCAAATATCAGCGGCGTTAAAAATGTCAGCAGGTTTTGGGGCGGAAAAGAGAATCTGGCGACATCACTGATATCCAGGCTTTTTCTGGGACTTAAAGAAAGCATTTCATAAACCGGTATCACCTGGGGAAGGGCGATAAGCAAGGCGATGCCGATACTGCAAAGGAAGCCGGCGTTGTGGAGCACCCAAGACCGGATTAGACTCCGATGCAACAGATGGCGGGTAACGAAGAGGAGATACAGCCAGGAAAAAAAAATGGTGTAGTATAGATATTGCGTATGGCCGGCCAAAATCTGCAGGCAGAAGACCAATCCAAGATAAATAAAATTCTTTCGCCCCGGCGTATTACCGATTCTAGCGACGATCAGAAATACTGCTGGAATCCAAGTTATCGCGTAAAGGTCGGAGTGATGCCCCACAAAAAGCCTTAAAAAAACCGGACCGCAAAAGCAGAACACAGAAGCTGCGATGATTGCGCCAACACGACTGATATGGATTTGCCTGCCGCAACAATAGGTAAAAATAGCCAACAGGTAGAGATGCACGAAAAGGGAGATATTGATGGCAATATCAAGGGGCAAAATACGAAAAACAATGTTTAGCGGATAAAATAAACCCGATTGTATTTCTGCAATCAGCGGCACCCCGCACATCAGGTAAGGGTTCCATAAAGGAAAACTGCTGTCGCCGTAAAAGGCGAATTTCCGCAGGGCAATGAAATAGGCAAGGTCGTTATCGAAGTGGGTCGAACCGATCACATTGCCGGAGAACATCTCCCGGCCGAGTGCGAAGAATAAAATGAACAGGAGTAAGATTGCCGGACCCAGAGCGGCAACGAACTGATAACCCGGGGTTGAAGTGGATTGTTTATGAAATCCGAATTTTGTTAAAATTTCATTGAAAGAAGGCATGTTACCATTATAAAACCAAGCTACCGCGGCACAAAGAGATCCCACTCGCTCATCCCGGGATCCATGGCTTGCCAGTCCCGCTGCCGCAGTTTTTCACGCTGATCGAGCGCTTTTTGC
>JBAVYC010000781.1:0-16266 GCA_049698595.1 Desulfobacterales bacterium
GGGTGATAATCCCCACGTTTTGATCCTTGCTGTATAGTACGGCCTCTGCAGTCATGCTAATCTCCAGATAATGTTAAGGTTAAAAAGCTCTGGGTTCAAGGTTCTGGGTTATTTCGGGATAGGCACAAAAGCTCTGGTTTCAAGGTTATTATAGACTCTCCGAACCTATGAACCTTTGAACCCTGAACCCTGCAACCCGGTCGCATGCATCCGGCGCAACTCCTGTTTCAGGATCTTTCCCGTTTTTGTCTGCGGCATCTCCTCAAGAAACACCACCTCCCTGGGATAGGCATGGGCCTCGAGTCTTGTTTTGACATGCTCCCGGATGCTCTCTGCAAGCGCTTTGTCGGGCCTCACCCCCGCTTTCGGTAAAATAAACGCTTTTACAATTTCTCCTCTGATCGGGTCGGAAACCCCGATGACCCCGACCAGGGCAACGGCCGCATGCTTCATCAAACAGTCTTCGACTTCTCCCGGCCCGATCCTGAAGCCGCCGCTTTCAATAATATCGTCTTGTCGGCCGCTAAACCAAAGATTTCCGTTTTCATCTTTTCGTCCGAAATCACCGGTGCGCAGCCACTCTCCGAAGTACTTTGTCCTGGTTGCCTGGGGGTTTCTCCAGTATTCTAAAAACATCACAGGGTCAGGACCCTTTACCGCTATCTCACCGAGTTGATCATGCTTTGCAATCTTGCCGTCTTCATCAATTATCTCGACAATATGTCCGGGTACGGCCTTGCCGATGGCTCCCGGAACAATGTTCATAATTTCCGAACAGAAACCAACCACCAGGTCGCATTCGGTCTGTCCGTATTGCTCGTTGATTTCAGCTCCAAGATACTCTCGGGTCCAGGCGCAAAGTTCTGCTCCCAGGGTCTCGCCGCCGGCGGTGATCGACCTCAGCCGGACATTGTAGCGTTCCCGCGGATTTTTGACGGCATGCATCATCATCCGCAGCACCGTCGGAACGGCCATGAGGTTTCTTACCCCATGTTCGGCCATCATGTAAAACGCTTTTTCAGGATCAAACTTTCGGGGTCTGTAGGCCAGGGTGGGAAAACCGTGATGTAACGTCGGAAATAAGGCATCATAGGATCCGCCGATATACGCCCAGTCAAGCGGTGTCCACATGAGATCGCCTTCTCGCGGAAATAAATTGTGATAAAATTCAAACCCCGGCAGGATACCAAGCAACAATTGGTGTCCATGAAGGGTTCCCTTGGGCTGACCGGTGGTTCCCGAGGTATAAATGATTACTGCCGGGTCTTCAGGTTTGGTTTTAACCGGTGTGAAATCGAGACTGCCTTTTGCGACACACTCCCAAAAATCAACCGCGTCTTCTTGTTTGTCGGCATCGATGGCGATAACCAGCTTGAGATCTGGGAGGCGCTCTTTAACCTCCCAAATCTTTGATAAATTCTCCTTATCCGTAATCACCGCTTTGGCTGCGCTGTCGTCAAGCCGAAATTCAATGGCATCCGGACCAAAAAGAGTCAGCAGCTGCACAACGATGGCACCCAGTTTATAGACCGCAATATGTGAGATCAGCGTTTCAGGACGCTGAGAAAGCAGGATCCCGACCCTATCCTTTCGGGTGATGCCGTGTGCTTTTAACGCATTGGCCAAACGGTTGGATGTATTTTTTAATTCTCTGAAGGTATACTGCCGATCCATGCCATGCGGGTCTGCAGAGATGAGCGCCACCCGGTTTTTATCGCCGGCCCACTTATCGCAGACGTCGACTCCGATGTTGTAAAACTTGGGGATCTCCCATTTGAAGTTATTGTACACTTCCTCATAGGTTTTACCCCTGAGCATCTTCCCCTCCTTTAGGCCTTTAGTCCGTTTTTGCTGACAACATGTTGTCAGAAACTGAAGGTGTCAATGTTCAGGTTTCAGGATCTAGCACCTCAACTCCCTGACACCCGAAACCTGACACCTGAAACCTTTAAACTGCACCATTGCTGCCCCGCTGGGCCACTTTTTCCGAGCATAGTCTCGGTAAAAACTTATTGGCCGACACCCAACTCCTCACGGGTGAAACGGATACTATCGACAACGGCCTGATACTCGCGGCGACGGGCCTCTTCGCGGTCGTCTGCTCCGGGATCGAATTCCACTTCGATGTTAATTCGCTTCATATTGGGATTGGCTTTGATGATTTGATAGGCCTCCCGCATGGGGACATCTCCACTTCCGGTCGCCACCCCGGTGATGCGGCAACCGTATTGATCAAAGACGATGCGGTGGTCGGAAAAATGATTGGTAAAAGATAGCGGCGCCAGCTTGCGGATGGCGGTCAGCGGATCTTCTCCCACCATCAGCGAATTATTCGTGTCAACGCAAACCCCCACATACGGATGGTTGACGCGGTTGATGATCCAGAGCACCTCATCACTGAAAGCTTCGGTGTGATTCTCCAGGCAGATCCTGACACCCGCATTTTGAGCGACGCGAGCAGCGCCTTCGGCCTTGCGGGCAATATCCTCCAACTGGGGAATAACCGCAGGATGAAAGGCAGATCCACATACGGGATGGGGCCTCCGAATATCCATGCTGATTTTGCCGATATCCGAACCGAGCGACTCGGCAATGGCGATGCCCTCCTCCATGGTGTGGGTCAGACGGTCGTCGTATTCGGATGCGTCCAGGGAAAAATTGTATTCCAGAAACAGCCCTCTTTCCTCAGCGGCGCGGCGTACGTCACCCAGATGGGCCTTATCGGTTGCACCCAAATCGGCAGCGGTCAAATGCAGGCCGTCGAGGCCCAGCTTCTTGGTCTCGTCCATCAGGCCGAAGATGTCCCAAACCGGCGCCCATTGAAGTTTGTAACCGCCCCAGTTCTGTCCCATGCCGTGCAAATGGAGACTGTATGTATGTAAACCTAATAGCATCGCCTAAGCCCTGACCCGGATAAGCCGGAGTAAAAAGGTCGTAAGTAAAAAACCTGTAACTGCTTAACCTCATCTCGTTCAACGCAATCAGTGGCTCATAAGCGTCTTGCCCTTTTTCCCGAGGCCTTCTTTGAATCGTGTCGGTCGTAATGGATTTTCTTTGGGATCCAGCTTGCCGGTTACGAGTTCGCCGATCCGCTTGCCTGCTTGGGGAGAGAGCATCACGCCGGCCCAGTAACCGCAGTTGACATAAAATCCCGGAACTTCCGGGACCGGCCCGATCAATGGCTGGTCATCGGGCGTGTAAACATAGTGTCCAGCCGAGGTGTTCATATCGGGTTGTCTTACGCTTTTTTCGACTTCTGCAAACAACGGTGTCATGCGCTTGACCTTGTCCAGAGCTATGGCCGGAAACTCCCAGTCTGTATGCACCTTCTCGGAAGGCTGACTGACCGGCTCGTCCGAATCGACCCAACCGAGAATCACCCCCCCGGGTTCGGGGCGCCAGTAAGAATTGTTCTCTACATCAACCGTAAAAGGGGCTTCCTGGGGAATCGCCACGGAAGTTTTCAGGTAGACCTTTTGCCGGCGTACCGGCTCCAGCGGGAGTTCCAGATTGACCATACGACCGATCTCGGCCGCAAAGGGTCCGGCCGCATTGACCACAAGACGGGCCTGAAGGTTCCCCCGATCCGTTTCCACCCTGCAGATCCCTTTTTTATCCGTTTGAATACCGGTGGTCTTGGTGTTGATGAAAAACCTGGCCTCACAGCCTTTGGCAAATCCCTGGGTGGTTTCATGACATGACAGCCACCCATCCCGTTGTCGGAACGTAGCGGCCAGCACGGAGGAGGAGATGAAAGGGAATCGGGTGAGGATCTCTTCACGTTCCAAGTACTCCGAGTCGGTCACACCCAATTGATGTTGCTGAGCCACATTTTCTTTAAGATCGCCGACCGTCTGAGGATTATCGGTGAGAAAAAGATACCCTTGCTGTTTGATGGAAATACCGTACCCGGGTATGCCGATGACTTCTTCAAAACGCTCGAACATCTCTATGCTTGGTATTGCCAGCTCAGCCATGGCCGGCTCGGCGAACTGGGCTCGAAAACATTCCGCCGATGCGGGTGTCGTCAAAGTTGACAAGCCGTCACGCATCTCCACAAGCACAACGTCCAGCCCTGCCCTGGAAAGCCAGAAAGCTGTCGCCGTACCCACAATACCGCCGCCGATCACCACCGCATCGGTTTTGCCGAAATCGTTCTCTGCCGGCGTAAATATTCTTCCCATTTTTTCTGTCCTCCTTCTGAACTAGCTGACTGGTTGATAAAGTTGATTTAGTCAAATCAGGGAACATAACAAACTCATCAACCGATCAACTTAATCAACGAATCAACCATTAGCTTTTAGTAGTCCTCTGCTTTCGAGTTCTTCAACTACTTCCGCCAGACCGGCACTTATCAGGGTCTCTCTAGTAGGGATTCCGTTCTCATCCCACCCTCTTGCGGTGTAGTACCAGGTCAGCAGGTTATGGATATCTGCCTTGGACAATACGTGCCCCTGGTTCGGCCCATCTGCAATCGGTTCTTCGGTTAACCGTGCCGGGGGAAAATCGAGATGCCGGCCGAAGCCCTTTATTTCCCGCACCGAAAACGCCCGCGTAAGCTGCCAGATGCGCTCGGAAATCTTCAGCAGATCTGGCCAGCTTTTGGTCCTTCCGGTGATCAGCGAATACAGTTCGGCATAATGTTCCTCCTCAAAGCCCAGCTCCATCATTTGAAGCCGGCAGTTTCCAAGGGCATCAAAGATAGAACGCGTATGCTGGGATGCGATCACATATTCTGCACTGCGCTCGCTGACAACCGCCTTGGGCTGCGCTTCATCCCCGCCACCGGAGGCAATCAGATCATGAACGCTGGTCCAGGCGCCGGCGACGTCGTGGCCCAGCACCCAGGCCCGGTTGTGATGCGCGCCCACATCGGCCGTCATGTAAGCCAGCATCATCGAAGGGGCATTGCGGCATTCGTAGCCCGACCACTCCAATCCCTTGACGTGGATGGCAAATCGCTCCGAGCCGTTACCTGTCTTTTCCGCGGCAATCTTGACGCCTTCGGCCAACAGGTCGCCGATTCCTTCTCGCCTGGCAATTTTATTCAATAGGTAAACGACGGAATCCAGATCCGAAAAATCGATCGCCCTGCCGATGTCGTCATGGGTTAAAATCCCTGTCTGAAAGCATTCGATGACCCATCCGATAACGACACCGGCGGAGATGGTATCGATACCCAGTTCATCGCATAAATAATTCGCATACGCCACTTCCTCAATAGTTTTTAGCACGCAATTTCCACCGAACAGGGCAATGGTCTCATATTCCGGTCCTTCCACATATGCCGATCCCAGCGATGTCTGGGTGTGCCCGTATTTTCCGCAAGGGGTGGGACAGCCAAAGCAGCCCTTGTCTGTAATTTTAAGCCGCTCGAGAATCGCTTTACCGTTGATATTTTTATGGTGCTCGGCATAGGAGGTTTGAAAATTGCGGGTCGGAAATACACCGACTTCATTCGTCCAGTTCGTGATGCCGGCCGTGCCCTCCGGCGTCCATCCCTCAAAACCGGGTTTGGCCTTGACTTTCCGGTAGGCTTCCTTGCCTTTTGCATAGGCTTCTTTCAGATCGGCAACCGGTATACTTCCGGTGCCTTTTACCGCGATGGCTTTTAAATTTTTGCTGCCCATCACGGCCCCGACGCCGGTCCTGCCGGCTTGGCGTCCGAAATCATGGGAAATGCAGGCGTATCGAACCTGATTTTCTCCGGCCGGTCCGATGGTGATAATCTGATAAGCATCGCCCAGATGATCTTTAAAATTTTTCTCCGCCGTAATCGAGCCCTGCCCCCAGTATTTCGCCGCCGGGCGAACCTCAACCGTATCGTCATTGATGAACAAATAGCTGGGGTGTTCGGCCTTTCCCGTGATCACCAGCATATCGTAGCCGGCATATTTCATTTGGGGTCCAAAATGCCCGCCCATATTGCTGTCGGCATAGCCACCGGTCGCCGGAGATTTGGTGCCGAAATGGGTCTTCCCGCTGGCCGGCAGGAAATGGCCGGTGAGGGGGCCGGTAGCCGCAATCAGCATATTATCCGGATCAAAAGGTTCAATATTCGGCGGAATCTCATCAAACAGAATTTTCGCCACAAAACCTCTGCCACCGATGAAGGTTTCCGTCAGCGACTCTGAAAGCGGCTCCTTGCGGACGGTATTATTACTTAAATCGACGCGCAAAATAGTGCCTGCATAGCCATACATAGTTCAGTTCCTTAGATATGAATTCATTTTTAATGATGTATTGGGTTGATTCGTTGATTGGTTAAGTGGTTGTAAATATGAATTTATCCCATATTTGCAAAATAATTGGACACTTCATGTTTTAACAATCGTAACATTCTGAAATTATCACTATAATTTACTTAATCAACCATTCAACCAGTAAACTATTCAACGAGGTCTATACTTAATCAACCAGTCAACTATTTAACCGTTCAATGATTTTACTCGATTATAATCGCATTGCGCGGGCATGTTTGAGCGCACTCCCCACAGAGATTACATTTCACCGGAATATCAGAATTTTTTTGCTCAAACATCACATCATGGGGGCACACCTCGACACATATCAAACACCCGGTGCACGCCTTCGCATCCACGACAAAGGCGTCGTCTTCAAGATGAATGGCATCCTCCGGGCAGTTGTCGGCGCAAACGCCGCACTGATCACAGAGGTGGATGCGGTAATCGCCCGGCGCTGGAAAACGTGCTTCAATCCGCAGCAATGATTTGGATGGATTGACTTCTTGGAAATTTTCAATAGCACATGCCAACCGGCATGTGCTGCAGCCGGAACAATTTTCATGGATTGCTCTTAATTCCACAGCGTTTTAACTCCCACCTTTTAACTTTAGTTCATTTTAAATTTTTATTCGAGACATCAAGAGTTCCAGATTCTGAAGCCTGAAACCCGACACCTGACACCTCCATTTCTGACAACATGTTGTCAGATAAATGCTCCTGAGGGCCAATTGCGCTAACTGAATCTTCAGCCCCCTTTCGGGTAAATTTGGGCAGGGCACTCAATGTGTTGTTAATCTGAATCTTCCAAATCTATGTCAAAGGAATCTAAGTCTCGCTGGAGCGTGTTAAATTTTGACCCCCTTATAATGGCGTTACGGCATCCAAAATATCAAATGAAGGTAACATAAAATGATTAACGCGACGTTGAAAGAGCTTTACGTGTTCTGAGATTACCTTTAACGCTTCGATGTCATTGCCCTGCTTGAACAGGTCGATTAATGCCTGATGATCTTTGATCGACAGCTCGGCGTGAGACTCAATGTCATAGGACGACAGTTCCTTGCTGAAGCACATATAGGCCAAACGCTGGGATTGAAGTTGTAAATTGCCAAGGTAAGAAATTAAAAATGAATTATCCGTTGCTTTGTAAATAATGCTGTGAAATTTGCTGTTTAATAATGTCACACGCAAATAGTTCTTTTTGTGCCAGGCTTCCCCTAAACCGATGTTGATCCGTTGGAGATCTTCAATTTGATCCGACCGAATTCGTTTCGCTGCCAGAGCCACCGCCGATCGTTCCAGGATAAGCATGGTTTCGAACAGATCTTTGATGCTATGCAAGGTGATATCACGCACAAAAAACCCCCGCCCGCGAACCGATTCAACGAGATTCTCGGCGTTCAAACGGAAAAGCGCCTCCCGGATGGGCGTACGACCGATAGAAAGCTCTTCGGCCACCCATTCTTCATCAACCTGATCCCTGGGAGCCAGTCTTAACGTAACAATAAGCTCTTTTATTTTTTGATAGGCAACTTCACTGAGTGGAAGGGACTTGTTATAATTTTTTTTTTTCGGCATGAGAGAATTCTTTTGAATTTTTTGTGCCTAGTAAAATAAAATGAATATATTGTCAATATATTTATTTTATTTTCATGCCGGTATGCTTATTTAGAGAAGCCTCGTTAGTATTTGAAATAATTGTACTAAAAATGAGAATGTTTGATGTCGGATTTAAGAATATTACAAATTGATTTTGTTCTTGACAGATTAAATAGGATCTTCTATGTTGGATGCAATTTCAATTTTTAGTAGTTGATTAAGAATCTGAATGTGACTTTTCAAATATCCCATCTTCACAACTTTTTACTTCTCGACTATGTCGAGCAAATTGCGAATCTGATTTTTCAAGTAATGACGTCACCCTAAGTATGCAATGCAAATAAACAACAAAAGGAGGAGGATATGAAAGAGAAAGGAACACTTCACCCGGCTATTTACGATCTCAAAGTCGATTTAGACAAAGGGAAGCTCACACGCCGTGATTTTCTAAGATATTCTACCTTGTTGGGAATGTCTGCTTTTGCGGCCAGTCAAATGGCAGGACTGGGCCTGGCCAAAAAAGCCTTTGCTGCCACACCCAAGCGTGGCGGTGTGCTCAAGGTCGCCAGCACGCTCCACAAAATCACCCATCCGGCCCAATTTTCATGGGTTTCACCGACACAGGTGGGGCGTCAGGTTGCCGAATACCTCACCTTCACCGACGGTAAAAACATCACCCACCCCTATCTGTTGAAAGATTGGGTCGTGAGCGATGATTTGAAGACCTGGACCCTGAATGTCCGTCAGGGCGTCAAGTGGAACAACGGGGACACATTTACGGCAGATGATGTGATCTTCAATTTTAACCAGTGGATGGACAAAGATGTGGGTTCTTCCATGCTGGGGCTGGTGGGGGAATACCTTGACCTGACAGGAATAGAAAGAGTTGATCAATATACGGTTAAACTCAATTTGAAGAAAGCCGAGATTGCCGTTCCCGAACATCTTTTCCACTACCCGGCGCTTATCATGAACCACAAGACCTTCCAGGGTGATTTCACCAAAGCGCCGGTGGGGACCGGTCCGTACACCCTCGAAAGCTATCGGCCGGGTGAACGTGCCGTCATTAAGGCCCGCAAAGACTACTGGCAGAAGGGCACTGACGGCCAACCCCTGCCGTATATGGATGGTATGGAGTTTATCGACATGGGAACCGAGATGGCGCCCCAGATCGCCGCAATAAAGGCCGGCGAAATCGATATGATCGACCTGGGTGATGTGGGCGGCGTGGATGTATTTCAAGCCTTGCAGAATGACGCCAACATTCAGATCATACCGGTCACCAGCGCCTCTACCCGGGTGCTGCGGATGCGGGTGGATATGAAACCCTGGGATGACAATAAGGTCCGAACGGCTTTAAAAATTTGTCAGCACCATGAAAAAATCCTGTCGCTGGCTTATATGAATGAGGGTCTCCAGGGACAGGACTTCCATGTCTATCAGCTTCATCCCGAATACTGTGAAAAACCGATTCCCAAGTATGATCCCCAACGGGCCAAACAGCTCTTAAAAGAGGCGGGACACCCCAACGGTATCGATGTCAATTTGGCCGTCGGGACCTGGCCGGAAGTGGTGCGCTATGCTGAAATCCTCAAGCAGGATGCCGCTCCGGCCGGTTTCAGGATTAACATCCAGACCATGCCCACCAGCCAGTACTGGGAGAAATGGACCGAGGTCGATCTCGGCATCACCCCGTGGATGCATCGACCCATCGGAACCATGGTGCTGAACCTGGCCTACATCGCAGATGCCGAGGGCAAGCCGGTACCCTGGAATGAAACCCGCTGGTCGGATCCGGAATTCTCGAAACTGCTGAACGAGGCCAACGGCATACTGAACGTCGACGAGCGCCGTAAAGTCTTTTGTAAGCTTGAAGACATCCAGCAACAGCGGGGTTCCATTGGAATTCCATTCTGGCGCAACGCGTGGTATGTGCTCAGCAAAAAAGTCCAGAATGTGCAGGGTGTTCCGCCCTTGTACATGACCTTCAACGAGGCCTGGCTGGCCTAGCAGCAACACAAAAGGCTCAGGCGATATATTCACCTGAGCCTTTCCCAATTAGTTAATATTTGTGATTTTTGACCCCTGATCCCCTAAGGACGATAGTGGGGTATATTATGGCAAAATTTATCGTAAGACGAATTCTTTTGCTCCTCCTCACCATGTTTCTGGTCTCGATAGCCGTCTTTTTGATCACCGAATCCTCTCCGGGCAATGTCGCCCGCAATGTTTTAGGTGCCTTTGTCACCCCTGAACAGGAAGCATCCTTTCTGGCTCAGGTGGGTTTGGATAAACCCGTCTATGTGCGATATTTCTATTGGCTTATCGGCAGTGATGGGTCCGCCGAGCGCAAGGTGGGCATGCCGTTAAAGCGCATCACCACCGCAGACGGATTCGAAGAGTGGTGGGCCGTCCGGGATGACGGCGCTCTGGTGCGGTGGAAGCTGGAAGGTGAAAATCTCATCGCCATCGCCATGCTCAAATCCGCCGGTACCGAAACCAGATATAAAAACAATGAACGCTGGCAGACAGATGCCACCGGCAAGAGCACCTTCTGGGGTATTGACGATCAAAACCACGCGGTCCGCTGGGAGAAGGGTACCGACAAAAAGGTCTGGACCTTTATTATCGGGACCGGTTGGATGGAGACTTCGGGCGGACCGATGGAGTATATCCCTCTCAAAAAAGGGTTTCTGCGGGGAGATCCCGGTATCTCTTTTAGAACGGGCCGTCCGGTTTCCGATAGTATCTACGTTCGGTTACGCAACTCGCTGGTTCTGGCCGGTACCGCCTTTGTCATCGTCATGCCCCTGGCCCTGTTCCTGGGCATGCTCGCGGGGTTAAAGGAAGGCAGTTGGCGGGATCGGGTGTTGTCCATCGGCGGCATGATGTTTTCGGTGACCCCGGAATTTGCCACCGGCATCTTTCTCATCCTGATCGTATCCGTGTGGTGGGAACTGCTGCCCGGCGCTGTGGTTATCGGTGAACAGGCACCCTGGGCCAGACCGGACATGCTTATCCTGCCCGTGTTGACTTTAACGCTGATCGAGCTGGGTTACATTTTGCGCATCACACGCGCCAGCATGGTGGAGGTAATGAAGTCACCGTATATTCGTACGGCGTATCTCAAGGGATTGCCGTACTGGCGGATCGTGTTCAAACATGCGTTGCGAAACGCCTTGATGGCCCCGATTACCGTCATCATGCTGCACGTCAACTGGCTGATGGGCGGTATCGTGATCGTGGAGGTGGTCTTCGGTTATCCCGGATTGGGTAAATATCTGCTGGATTCCGCTATGTTTAAAGATATCAACGCCCTGGAAGCCGGGGCGATGATTTTGGTGACGGTTGCCGTGCTGACGCAACTCGTTGCAGATATCATCTATACATTCTTGAATCCACGGATTCGGTATACTTAATCCGGCAAAGCCGGAGCACAGATATCGTTGATTGGTTGATTCGTTGATTGGTTAAGTGGTTGTAATAATGGATTTAGACCCTATTTGCAAAATAATTGGATACTTCATCTTTTAACAATCGTAACATTTCAAGATTCTGACTATAATTTACCTAATCAACCATTCAACCAGTAAACTATTCAACTAACGGATAACCAATATAGGATAATGGAGAAATTATGGCAACCGCTGAACACCCAGCCGCTCCCGTAAAGGTGGATAAAAAGGTGGGCGTCTTCAGACGTCTTTGGGCGGGGCTTTCCATCCTGTTTGCATCCAAAATCGCAACAGCTGGACTTGCAATTGTCCTGTTTTGGGTCATTGTCGCTGTTTTTGCCCCTTTATTCACGCAATACACTCCGTTGGAGCAGGATTGGAAGGCACCCAATCAGGGCCCCTCCAGTGCCCATATCCTCGGCACGGATGAGCTGGGACGAGATCTCTGGTCCCGGATGATATATGGTGCCCGCGTGATTTTGGTGCAGATGCCGATAACGGCAAACTTATGGATCCCCGGCGGAACCGCTTTGTGGGGCGTAATCATTGCGCTCATGGTCGGAATGACGCTGGGACTGCTGGGCGGCTACTACGGCGGCTGGATTGATGAAATCATCATGCGGCTGCTGGACGCCATGATGGCGGTTCCCATCATCCTGCTTTACATGATCATCATGGCGGCCCTGGGAGCTTCCGCCATAAATGTCGTCATCGCCATCACCATCGTCGGAACCCCCGGGATTGCGCGTCTGGTGCGCAGCCTTACCCTGGACATTCGCACGCGCGAATACATCCGGGCGGCCGAGACCCGCGGCGAAAGCCCCTGGCACATCATGTTTGTAGAAATCCTGCCCAACGCACGCGGCCCCATCATCATCGATGCCATGCTGCGCGTCGGCTATGCCATCTTTGCCATGGGCACCCTGGGGTTTCTGGGTCTGGGGATACCCCCACCCTCCCCGGACTGGGGCAGCATGGTGGCCAAAGGTCGCGAATTTATCCTGACAGGCAGCCCCTGGGCGACCCTGTGGCCTTGCATCGCCATTGCTTCTCTGGTGGTTGGTCTGAACCTTCTGGCCGATGGATTACGGGAGGAGTCCATGCGCTATCAGTGATGTCAGATGCCATTTAATCTGACAATACAGCGACGCTACTGTCATCAACCGTGTGTTTACAGATTTGTGGGAGCGGCTTTCAGCCGCGATGATATTGCGATATTCGCGGCTGGAAACCGCTCCCACCAGGTAAAAATTATAATCTTGCAATAGACTGTCATTGTAGTACTAACCAAATCGCTGAAAGGCACAAAAAAAATCCATGCAAAATTCCAGCGCATCAACGAATAATACCGTCCTCGAAGTAGATAATCTCCAAATTTCCTACGAAACCCGCAAAGGTGATGTCGAGGCCATCCAAGGGGTCTCCTTTAAGGTTGGGGAAGGCGAAACGGTGGGTCTGGTGGGCGAATCCGGCTGCGGCAAGAGCACAATTGCCTTCGGGATCGTTAATTTTCTCGGATCCAATGGCAAGATTGTAGATGGCAGTATCCGCTTTCAGGGAAACGAGCTGGTCGGTCGCTCCCAGGAAGAACTCAAGAAGCTGCGGGGTGATCGGATCGCCATGGTGTTTCAGGATCCCATGCAGGCCCTTAACCCATCGTTGCGACTCGGCGAACAGCTTGCCGAGGTCTTGACTTGCCACCGGGACATCTCCCTGGCAGAGGCCTGGGAGCAATCTAGCCAGATGCTCAAGCGGGTCAATATGCCGGATGTGGAAAACGTCATGACACGCTATCCGCACCAGATCTCGGGCGGCCAGCAGCAGCGCATTGTCATCGCCATGGCGATGCTCAACAACCCGGCCCTGCTGATTATGGATGAGCCCACAACCGCACTGGATGTTACCGTAGAGGCGGCTGTGCTGGATCTGCTGGAGGAACTCAAACAGGATTTCAATGCAGCCAATATCTTCATCACCCACAACCTGGGCGTCGTGGCCCGGGTCAGCGATTATCTTTGTGTGATGTACGCCGGACAGATGGTGGAAAGCGGGCCTCTGGTGGAGATCTTTCGTAATCCCCGCCACCCCTATACCATCGGACTTCTGGCCTGCGTACCGCGGCTCGGAGACAGCAAGCTTGAGTCATTGCTCCACCCTATCCGGGGCCGGGTACCGCCGCCGGTTGAAAGATCAAAGACCGAGTGCATTTTTGCACCGCGCTGCGATTATGTCACGGAAGACTGCCGTAAAGCCCGGCCGGGATTTACGCAAATCACGCCTGAGCACCAGGCGCGCTGTATCTACGCCCTGGAAATAGAAGATCGGGCCCTAACTAAAAAGCGGCTCAAGGCCCCAGAGGAAGCACCGGAACAAACCGAAGCTCGCAAAGAAGACCTGCTCAGCCTTGAGAACCTCAAAGTCTACTATCCCCAGGAATCGAATTCGGTGGTGAGTCTGTTTGGCCTGGGTGAAAAGAAATATGTAAAAGCCGTGGACGATGTCAGCGTCAGAATTGCAAAGGGTCGGACACTGGGTGTCGTGGGAGAGTCCGGCTGCGGCAAATCCACTCTGGTCAAAGGCATTATCGGCCTGGAGGCGGTGACCGACGGCACCGTGGAGTTTATGGGATTCGATGCCTCCCAGCCGGTGTCGGGGCGCGATACCAAATTGATTCAGGAAATGCAGATGGTATTCCAAAACCCCGATTCCACCCTAAACCCATCTTATTCCGTCGGTTTTCAGATCGCCCGGCCCATCAAACGATTTAAGACCGTACCCAAAAACCAGGTTAAGAGTGAAGTCATCAGGCTCCTCAAGGCCGTGCGTCTGCCAGCAACTTACTATGAACGTCTGCCCCGACAGCTCAGCGGGGGAGAAAAACAGCGCATTGGCATTGCCCGGGCGCTGGCCAGCCGGCCTGATCTGATTATCTGTGATGAACCGGTTTCCGCCCTGGACGTATCGGTTCAGGCGGCAGTCATCAACCTCCTTTTGGAGATTCAGCAGGTTTTCGGTTCATCGATGATCTTTATTGCCCACGATTTAAGCGTGGTCCGCTTTTTCTCGGATGATATAGCCGTCATGTACCTGGGACAAATCGTGGAAATCGGTCCGGCCGATGCCATTTACACACCGCCATACCACCCTTACACGGAAGCGTTGCTGTCGGCGGTGCCCATCCCGGACCCGGACATAGAGCAGAAGGACCTGCGACTCAGTGGCAATGTACCCAGTGCACTGAACCCACCCAGTGGGTGCCGCTTTCATACCCGTTGTCCCCGCCGGCATGATATGTTGCCGGATGGTGGGAAAATCTGTGAAACCGAGTCACCGCCCTGGTGCGATTCGCAGAAAGGTCATCGAATCCTCTGCCACATCCCTATTGCGGAATTAGCCAAGATTGATCCGGTCATATATAAAGCCACCACTTAACTTTTGAGGATCGCGGGAAAAAACAAATTTATTTATTTCCGAGGCCCTTAACCACAATCACCGGGCACGGAGCGTTTAAGATGACATACTGAGCGGTGGATCCGAACACCAGCTTTTCAACTTTCGACCTTTTCTTAACGCCGATATAGACTTCATCGATGTTGTTGTCCTGTACAAATTGGACCAGATCTTCCCCCGCGGACAGGTGACTGACGACGACGTCGGTTTCACAATGAACGCCATCTGAATTTAACGATCGTTTTAACTTTTCAAGGTCGTCTTCGGCTTTTTCAATATCGTCTTTTTGCAGCGTGGGACCCTGTTCCAATGAGGTCAGAAGAGTTATGTCGGCGTTAAAGGCATTCGCATGTTGTTGGGCAAGCTCCAGAGCTTTATCGGCAGCCCTGGAACCGTCGTAACCTACGAGTATTTTCATCTTGATCTCCTTGCCCGAGTTTATTTATAATCTGATTTTATTTAGCGAAGTTAGTAACCTGAGACAAATATGTCAAGGCATTGCCAGGAGGAAATATGATTCAAACAGGTTCAATCGAAAAAAGATCGGTTTCGTTTCGGATACTCTCCAACGACCAGATCGAAGAGATCAGGCGCACGGCTTTTGAAGTTATGGCCAAGGTGGGTTTCAGGATTTATCACGCCGGCGCCCGCAAAATGCTGAAGCAGGCGGGTGCTTTGGTCGATGACGAGATCGTTAAAGTACCGGAACACATCGTTGCCGAATGTCTCAGAACTGCGCCCAAAGGCTGGACGATCTACGATCGCGAGGGTAAACGCGCCATGGAAGTAGAAGGCCGTAAAAGCTACTACGGCACTTCCACCGCCAGTCCGAATACCAAGGATGCGTTGAGCGGCGAAATTCATCCTACCCGCGTAGCCGATATCGCCATCGGAGCCAAAGTGGCCGACGCTCTGGCGAACATCGACTGGGTCATGCCCATGGGATCCGTCCAGGATGTGCCGCCCACCGCCGCCGACTTGTACGAGTTCGAGGCCGTTGTGACCCATACCACCAAACCAATCGTTTTTATAGGATATACGCCTCGCGGGGTTGAGTTAGTTTATGAAATGGCTACCGAAGTCGCCGGCGGAAGCGATAATCTTCGGCAACGGCCTTTTCTCATTTTTTATCCCGAACCGATCTCACCGCTGGTTTTTCCGGCGGATGTGATCGATCGCCTGTTTGTCTGTGCCGATCTCGCCATGCCCCAAATTCAGGGACCCACGATGCAATTCGGCGCTACGGCTCCGGTAACCCTGGCCGGAGCTATTGCCCAGGGTACGGCCGAAGCCTTGATGTGCCTGGTCCTGGCTCAGTTGCGCCAGCCCGGGTGCCCCTGCAGTCTGGGCTGCAATTTTGCCGTTTTTGATATGACCGCCGGCCTCCTGTCGATCGCCGCCCCGGAGATGAGTCTGGCCCTCGCGGCCCAGGCCGAAGTGGCACAATCCTTCGGGCTTCCCAGCTGGGGATTGGCCGGGTCGACCGACGCTAAGGTGCTGGATGCCCAGGCCGGATC
>JBAVYC010000782.1:0-2070 GCA_049698595.1 Desulfobacterales bacterium
GCCGTTTGCTCACAGCGTTGCGATAGCCGGATAACTTCAGCGCAAAAGCTGTCATATTGAATCCGGCACCCGGTTTTTCCGGATGGATTCCTAATTGGAAAAACGCGTCGCGATCAAGACCCAGGTCGGGCCAGTAGGAATGAAAATACTTTTCGATCAATTGAAAGGGAAATACATCTTGACCCGCGGGAACGGGGGTGTGGGTTGTGAAGATCGTGGTATTGATGTTTTTTTCGCAGGCCGCTGCAAAATCTTTGCCTGTTGATACCGTTGTCCTGATACGTTCCAAAAGAGCGAAGGCCGCATGGCCCTCGTTTAAGTGCAAGAGGTAGTGATCGATCCCTAAAGTCTTGAGCACCTCGGCGCCGCCGAGCCCTAAGACGATTTCCTGGCGCAGGCGTTGCTCAAGATCGCCGATATAGAGCCGGGCGGTGATGCCTCTGTTCCAGGGATCATTGATTTCGACATCCGTGTCCATCAGATACAGGGGAACACGCCCGACAGAGACCTTCCACACCGCGACATGGATAGGGGGATCGGTCAGGGGCACCCTAACGACGAGTTGCCGTCCGTTCTTGCCCAACACTTTGGAAATAGGGGCAGCCTCGCGGTTGATGGACTCGACGAGATTCTCCTGCCAGCCGTCATCCCGGATCTGTTGCCGGAAATAGCCCTCCGGGTACATGAAACCCACCGCGACCAGCGGGATGCACAAGTCGCTGCATTCTTTTAGGTAATCTCCCGCCAAAAAGCCCAATCCGCCGGCATAAAAAGGTAAGGAGCGATGCAGACCGTATTCGGCGGAAAAGTAGGCCACGGCATACTTGTGGTCCCACGAAAAAGGCGCCAGCAGATCGCACTTTTTTTGTTGCATGTAATTACGGAACACATCCATCACGTCATCGTACCTGCGAATGTAGTCGGCATCGGCGCCCGCCTTTTCCAGAAGCTCACGGGGAAACTCTCTGAGCATTTTGTCGGGGTTGTGGCCGCTTTCCTTCCAGGCCTGTCGGTCGAGGGTTTTGAAGAGCATTCGTGCGCCCGGATTCCAGCTCCACCAAAGATTTTCCGCCAGCACCTCCAAGCCGGCAAGACGTTCCGGTAAATGGGGAAACAGGGGTTGCACGGCATTCATTTTTTCCATATTTTATATTCTCCGAGGCGATCAATTCGCCATTTCGGGGGCGGTGGACTTGGACAACATCTTTCTAAGCTCCTCACCCTGCACGCTTTCCTTCTGGGAAAGGAGATGGGCCAGATCATCCAGCACAGTTCGCCGCTCCGAGAGGATTTTATGCACGCGTTGATGGGCTTCCTCGACAAACCGGGCGACCTCTTCGTCTATTTGGGCGGCTTTGGCTTCACTGTAATTTTTACCGGCAGCAAAACTTTCCGGCAGAAACATCGGTTGACGGGGGCGCTCATAGGCCACCAGTCCCAGCCTATCACTCATGCCATATTCCGTGACCATGGATCGGGCAATGTCGGTTGCCCGCTGCAGGTCGTTTTGGGCGCCGGTGGAGATTTCTTCGAAAACCAGCTCCTCCGCCACCCGGCCGCCTAAAAAAACGGCCAACCGGTCCAGCAGCTCCGAGCGCGTCATCAAATAACGGTCCTCGGTGGGCTGCTGTTGGGTATATCCAAGCGCCGCAATCCCCCGGGGGATAATGGAAATTTTGTGCACCGGGTCGGCATGCTCGACAGACTCGGCCACAATCGCATGCCCGGACTCATGAAAGGCGACAATTTCTTTCTCCTGCGGGTTCATCACCCGGCTCTTTTTCTGAAGACCCGCAACCACCCGGTCGATGGCTTCATCAAAATCCGCCAGTCCCACCTCTTCTTTGTCTTTGCGGGCAGCCAGCAGGGCAGCCTCATTGATGATGTTGGCCAGGTCGGCTCCCACAAAGCCCGGGGTGCGGCCGGCGATCTTGCGCAGATCTACTTCGGGGCCTAACACCACATTTTTGGAATGAATGTTCAGGATGGCTTCGCGCCCGTTGATATCCGGCCGGTCGACCAGAACCTGCCGATCGAACCGCCCCGGTCGCAACAAGGCAGGATCCAGGA
>JBAVYC010000783.1:0-1651 GCA_049698595.1 Desulfobacterales bacterium
GAGGAAAATAGCAAGCCACGTATTCATCCTCGCCAACCTTCTTCAATATTGGCGCAGTTTTGCGACACACATTGCGGGCATTGGGGCAGCGGGCTTCAAAAACACAACCGTTCGGCAGGTCAAACGGACTAGACACCTCGCCCTCGATCGGAGCCGCATCTTTGCGGGCTGCTGGATCAGCGACAAAAACACTGTCTGCCAGAGCCTTGGTGTAAGGATGCCGCGGCGTCGTTGAAACTTTATTGGCCGGCAGGATTTCCACCACCCGACCCAGATACATGACCACCACGCGGTTGCAGAAATAATCCACCAGAGCCAGATCGTGAGAAATAAACAGGTAAGTTAAATTAAATTTTTCACGGAGTTGCTGAAGCAACAGGATCACCTGGGCCTGAACCGAGACGTCTAGCGCCGCGGTCGGTTCATCCAGAATGACAAACTCCGGTGTCAACGCCAGCGCCCGGGCGATCACCACCCGTTGTTTCTGGCCGCCGGAAAGCTGGTGGGGATAAACATTACTGTGCTCCGGTTTGAGGCCGACAGTTACCAGCAACTTTGCGATTCTATCTTTAAGTTCTTGATTATCGATTTCGACCTGCTGGATTTTATAAATTTCAGCAAGGCTGCGAAAGGTTGAATAGCGGGGGTCAAGGGCGGAATAAGGATCCTGGAAGACCATCTGCATCTTACGTCGCAAATGTCGCAGCTGCAACCTGTCCAGTTTGTAAATATTTTGATTATCAAAAAAAATCTTACCGGAAGTCGGCTCGATCAACCGTAGAATGAGCCGCGCAAGTGTCGATTTTCCACAACCGGATTCCCCAACCACGCCCAGGATCTCTCCCTTAGCGATATTTAGGGTGACGTCATCGACCGCTTTAATCGTTCCGATGGTGCGGTGCAGCAGACCGGCGGTTACCGGAAAATGCTTGGAAAGATTTTGAACTCGAACCAGGCTGCTCACGCCGATCCTTTCATATAGCTGGAATATTTGATGCAGGCGACATTGATGCCGGTCTCCAGATGGATGTTGGCAGGTTTTTGCAGATGACAGGCAGACATGACGTCCCCGCAGCGCGGATGAAAGCGGCATCCGCTGGGAAACGTCCGCACGCTGGGGACATTGCCCGGAATAGCCTTCAGGACGCCCTTTTGCATGCCGAGCTTCGGGATACACTGGAGCAACGACTCTGTATAGGGATGCTTGGGTTGATTGAAGATCGACATCACATCGCCAAATTCCACAATCGTTCCGGCATACATCACCGCTACTTTGTCGCAAATCTGGGCAATCACCCCCAGATCATGGGTAATCAGCAACAGACTGATGCCACGTTCAACGGTGGCTTCTTTAAACAATGCCACGATTTGGGCCTGAACGGTGACATCCAGGGCGGTGGTGGGTTCGTCGGCTATCAAAAGCCGTGGACCGGCGCACAACCCCATGGCAATCACGATACGCTGTTTCAGACCGCCGGACAGCTGATGCGGATATTGATAGTACACTCCCGCGGGATTGGGAATATGCAGCGATCCCATCAAGTCGATTGCACGCTGCCTGGCTTCGGATCTGGATATCTTCAGATGCAAAAGCATCCCTTCTACGATCTGTTCGCCAACCCGATAAACCGGATCCAGCGAAGTCATGGGA
>JBAVYC010000784.1:0-2853 GCA_049698595.1 Desulfobacterales bacterium
GGAGTATGTCATGGAAAGTTATCCAAAAATAAAACAGGTTGAACCAATAGTAGGGAAAAAGCTTCTTGTCACGTTTAGTAATAATACAAAAAAAATTTATGATTGTACCTCATTGCTTAAAGAGGAAGCTTTCAAACCTCTTTTAGACAATGCACTATTTCAATCTGTGAAAGCCGACAAGTATGGTTATGGTGTTATTTGGTCAGATGAGATTGATTTAAGTGAATCTGAGCTCTGGATAAACGGCTTGCCAGCCGAACAAAATGATGGAGCAGATGCCTAAAGCCGTGTCATTTTGGAATTCTCATGTTTTAATAATGGCTTCTAATATTTCAGACTATTGCGCTTATTATCCGGCACTGCTCATCATCGTTAGACAGTAAATCCACAAACTTTACAAGAAAAACGGCAAGCAATTTAAAAGCAATCGAGGAAGTTAATGTCACCGGAATTGAAAAAAGCGATTATTAATTTTGAGACGCTTTATGATTACGATTTTGATGATTATAAGTTCCGGGAAGACTCCCGCAAGAGAGAGCAAAAAGATTATGAAAAAAAACCATATAGAGGGTCGCTGTATTTAACCTGGGCACGTTTGATGATAGACGACTCTTTCAGCTATGGCATGCTAAGCATGGTTGCCGGTTACCTCTACTGCCAGCTTGATGAATATGGGAATGATTATATGGAAAAGCTGATTCCGCACAAATTCACGCATGGAAAAAACCACGGAAAGGCTGAAGGTCCCGGCTATCTGTGTGATCTTAAAATTGATGCCAAGGGCCTGGAATCGAAGCTGGACGAACTGAAACATCGTTTCTGGAAACACATAAGCGAGGTGCACGAAAGGCTTATGGATGAGTTTGACAAAAAGTCAAAGCAGCGCGTTTTTATTCTGAATCAGAGCCAGGCGGGTGATCCAAGCCATCACTTTCTGTTTACGGACCAGGAGATTTTGAAACGCATCCATTTCAAAACTTTCATGCGCTGTTGCCTTGCCGCTGAACAGACGGATCACTTTTCCATTTCTCGAAAACTGGAAGAAGAAAAACAGTTGTTAACAAAATATCTGGATAAGCAATATAAAGACATTATGGAGAATTTTGATCACAAAATCGTAAGGTTTCGAAAAAAATACAAAGTGATCTTCCACAGAGATTCCGGTCTTGACGAGCTACTGGATTAAATTTTTTTTCTATGCCAATACAGGTAATCCTCCCGAGCATGAATATCAAGTTGATCCGGCACCATTAGTTGAGCTGTTGGGAAGATGCTTGGGGGTGGTTTAAACCGGAGTTTGGCAGGCATCCGCGCCACCTAAATATGCCTCCTGCATCATCTCATTGCACAGAAGATTACCGGCGCTATCGGACAAAACGATCGAGCCGGTCTGCAACACATAGCCGCGATCGGCAATCGACAGGGCCATATTGGCGTTTTGCTCCACCATGAATATGGTAGTTCCCTGCTGGTTTACTTTCTGGATGAGTTCAAATTGCTGGTCGACCAGGAGAGGGGAGAGGCCCATGGAAGGTTCGTCCATTAAGAGAATGTCCGGGTTAGACAGGAGGGCGCGGCCCATGGCCAGCATTTGCTGCTCACCGCCGCTTAAGGTGATGCCGGCCTGGTTGATTCTCTCTTTGAGCCGGGGAAAGAGGGTAAAAATTTTGTCGATATCATTTTTTATCTGATCTTTATCCGTCCGCAGGTAGGCGCCCAGTTCCAGGTTTTCAAGTACGGTCATACGGGGAAAAATGCGGCGGTTTTCGGGAACAATGGCAACACCTTTAGCAATGATCTTTTTAGTGGCCAGGGTGTCGATGCGTTCGCCGTTGAGCGTTACTGCTCCCCGTTTGACTTTGCAGACCCCCAGGATAGTTTTCAGGGTAGTCGATTTTCCCGACGCATTGCCACCCAGCAGACATACCAGCTCACCGGCATAGATCTTAATATTGATATCATACAGCACCTGAATGTTGCCGTAATAGGTATCGACATTTTTAAATTCGAGTATGGGTACTTGGTTCATTTATTATCCACCCGGTTGCCGCAATTAGATCGTTGTTAATATACCAAAGAAGAATTTAAAAATGGTTTGTGGTTCGTTGGGAGTTGTGTGTTGTTTAAAAAAACAACTGACCACTTACAACATACAGGAAGCGGGGAGTGCTAATTTTACCTCAATTTTCTGCCTCCACAGAGACAGGTTTTACTTTCATGAGCATGTTTGTTGCCGCTTCCTTCCTAAATATGCCTCAATCACCTGCTCATTGCAGGCCACCTCGTCATAGCTGCCTTCGGCGATTTTGACACCGTAATCCAGGGCAATGACCCGATCCGATAGGGTTCGTACGACATTCAGTTTGTGTTCAATGACCAGGATGGTATAACCGTGCAGATCCCTGAGGGTTTTGATAAAGGCTGTAATCTCGATGGTTTCCTGGGGGTTCATACCAGCCGAGGGCTCGTCCAGCAGCAGCAGTTTGGCATCGGTGGCGAGCGCCCGCGCAATTTCCAATCGTCTGCGGTTGGCATAGGATAGGAACATGGCTTGTTGATCAAAGCGATAGCCGGTCAGACGACCGCCGAATAGCCCTAAAATTTCTCTGGTCTTATGCTCGGTTTCGCGCTCTTCCTGATTGTGCCGCGGCAGGTGTAAAAGGACGGCTAGCGGGCCGGCACCCGTTCGGCAAAAGCGACCGACCCTGGCATTGTCCAGCACGCTCATTTTGTTGAAAAGGCGCAGGTTCTGGAAAGTTCTGGCAATGCCGGCTTTCACCACTCGATGTGGTTTGAATCTCGTAATTTGGGCGCCCTCAAAATAAATCTCACCGGCACTAGGCGGATAAATTC
>JBAVYC010000785.1:0-4901 GCA_049698595.1 Desulfobacterales bacterium
GACATAGTCTGCCGGGGTTCACCGTAGCGGTAAACTTCAAGATAGTTGGGATTTTCCTGACGCCACACGATCGCACCCTTGGAGGCATAGATTCGGATCCAGAGATTATTTTCTTCTCCCGTTGCAATTTGGCTGATGGTGAGCACACCCTTGCCCCCGCCGTTGAGGTGCAGCAGCACATTGACATCCTCATCCAGTTCTCTGTCAGGCAAAAAAGTACTTTTGTCGGCACAGATCTGGGTCACCCGGTCGTTGGTAATATATTCCATCAAATTCAAGGCATGCGATCCTACATCGCCCAGGGTTCCCCCAAGTCCGGCCTGCTTGGGGTCCACGCGCCAGACCGCCTGCTTTTGCCCTTCTTTTTCATGGGGAACCATTAAAAAATCCTGCAGATATTCGACGATAACCTTGCGGACGGTCCCCATTTCACCGGAAGCAAAGAGTTGGCGTGCATGGCGAACAAGCGGGTGTCCGGTGTAATTATGCGTCAGCGCAAAGACCAGTCCGGTTTCTTCTACGAGCCGAACGAGTTTTTCGGCCTCATCTAAGGTGTAGGTCATCGGCTTGTCGCAAACCACATGGATTCCGGCTTCCAGAAAAACTTTTGCAATGGCAAAATGCGAGTCATTGGGGGTCACAATTGAAACGAAATCGATGCGCTGATCTTGCGCCAATTTCGCTTCAGATTCTGCCATCTCCTGATATGTCTGATAGCATCTGGCAGGGTCCAAATAAAGCTGCGCCCCGGTTGTCGTGGTGTTTTCAAAATCCCGCGAAAAGCAGCCGGCCACAAAATCGACTTGTTGGTCCAGGGCGGCGGCCATGCGATGGACCCAGCCGATAAAGGCACCCTGGCCGCCGCCCACCATCCCCATTCGTAACTTGCGTTTCCATGATTCCATAATACGTCATCCTCTTTGATAAAGTTTCTTTTCCGATCAGACTGGCTTTTTTTAGGCCGGCGGCGTTGCTGCACACTGAACATGGAACCGATCGGTTTAGGTTAAACCCAGAATCTGCCGATTCCGTTCCCGATCCGTTTTGCCGCCGGCAAAATCATCAAACGCCATTTGGGTGGCTTCAATAATGTGGTCGGCGATAAACGGCGCGCCTTCGCGGGCCCCCTGTTCGGGGCTTTTTACGCAGCATTCCCATTCCAGGATGGCCCAGCCGTCATAATCGGCTTCCGTCAACAGGGTAAAGACACGTTTGAAGTCGACCTGTCCATCTCCCAGGGAACGAAATCGACCGGCCCGCGTGTTCCAGGGCTGATAGCCGCCATAAACACCCACTCTACCGTCGGGCCTGAACTCCGCATCCTTGACGTGAAAGGCTTTGATCCGGTCACCGTAAAGTTTAATAAAATCCAGATAATCCAGTTGCTGAAGCACAAAATGGCTGGCATCGTAAGTCAAGCAGGCAGCCGGGTGGTTATCCGTTTTGTCCAGAAACATTTCATAGGTAGCACCGTCGAAGAGATCCGAGCCCGGATGCAGTTCATAGCCGAAGGTCACACCATGATCGGCGGCCATGTCTAAAATCGGCTTCCAGAGCCCGGCCAGCTCATTGAAGGCTTCATCGATGATGCCGTCCGGTCGCTGCGGCCAGGGATAGATCATGTGCCAAGCGAACCCCCCGGACATGCATGAGATGTGTTTGGTTCCCATGTTGACCGAGGCCGTAACTGTTTTCTTCAATTGATCCGTAGCCCAGGCCACTCGCTGCGCTTTGTTTAATCCGACCGGGAAAAAGGGTTGAAACATGGTCTCATAAGCCGGATGAACGGCGATGACCTGTCCCTGGAGGTAAGATGCCAGCTCAATGGGTTCAACACCGACTTCCTGCAGCGTGCCTTTTATCTCATCGCAGTAGTTTTTCGATTCGGCCGCTTGATCCAGGTCGAATACCCGGGTGTCCCAGGTCGGTATCTGGGCGCCTTTGTAGCCCAGCTCGGAAACCCATTTGGCGATGCTCTTAAGATTATTATACGGTTCCTCATCTCGTAAAAATTGTGCTAAAAAAATCCCCGGACCTTTTATGGTTTTCATCACACCCCCGTTTTAATGAATTGAATATTGAAGAATGAAGATTGAAAATTTGTGGAAGTTGCTCCGCAATTTTATTCTTGCGTTTTTTGCGCCTTTTTGCGGCCACATCAAGAATGAATATTGCTTACTTATGGATTGCAAATAAATTAATTATGAAGCTTGGGATTTGGGATTTATCACTGCTCCATCAAATCCGATAGCCTCTCATCGATGACGCCGGGACGGCCTGCTTCCATAAATTCCATGACTTCTTGATACGAAATGGGTTGGGTGGCACCTTCCTGTTGGGCCACCATGGCTCCCAAAGCGTTGCCGAGCCGACAGGCTTGATTTAAAGACCCTCCTTCAAGGAGCGCATGGATGAAACCGGCGGTAAATCCATCTCCCGACCCGCAGGGGTCGACCAGGTTGACATGATAACCGGGAACGTAAATTTTTTCTCCACGGCGCGAAAGCGCAAAGGCGCCTCTTTCACCAAGGGTTACGACGCAATACTCCAGGCCGGCATGTTTAAGAAGGTTTTCAACTTGATCGGGCGCTGAATTGCCCTGCAGTCCGAGAAAATCCACCAATATGGCGATCTCCTCATCATTGAGCTTGAGGATATCGGCCTGTTGCAGAGAGCTTTCGATGGTTTCAGTAGAATAACAATTTTTTCTCAGATTAATATCAAGAAGCCTGAATTTGCCGGAAAATTTTGAGAGTAAGCGCTGCAGAGTCCGGCGCGAAACGGTGTGGCGTTGCGCCAACGTCCCGAAACATAAACAGTCAGCGTGTTCAACGATATTCGCCAGAGTGTCGCTGAATTCTATGTAATCATAGGCCACCTTCTCGATGATGGTGTAATCGGGGTTTTTGTCTTTATCGAAATAGATCTCTACGGTTCCGGTGGGATAGGTGGCGTCGCACTGGAGGCCGGTGTCGTCCATTGCAAGAGTTGCGATCTGTTCGCGGGCCTTTTGGCCGAAGTCGTCTTTGTCAAGCCGGCTGACGATGATGCTGGGATGGCCAAGCGCGTGCACGCGGTAGGCAAAATTCAGCGGCGCCCCACCCAGCACCGGCCCGGTCGGCAATAGATCCCAAAGCGCCTCACCAAATGCTACAACTGTCGAACTCAAAAAGTACTCCTTGCGAACCAGTTTGAGCGAAAACGCTCAGTTTGGGATTAAATGCTATTGGTCAATCGCTAGTAGGCTTGAAGGCTTGGAAGCTATAAGGTTAGGATGCTTGGAGGCTGGGATGCTGGTATGTTGGGAAGCCAAAAGGATCCAATCGATTTTAGTCATTTAATCTCCAGGTTTCTCGGTATTCAAGCCTCATAACCTCCCAGCTTCCCACCTTCCTGGCTTCTCACCTTCTCAGCCTTTCTCACTTTCTCACCTTGCTCCAAACCTCATCAAACCCGGCCAGGGCCTGATCGGTGAGCGGGTGGTGGAACATCTCAAAGAACAGCGACTCCGGCACTGAAATGATATCAGCTCCGTACCGTAAACAACTCAAGACGTGATTTCTGGTTTTCAGGCTGGCGGCCAGAACCTCTGAGGCAAACCCGTAATTTTCTTTAACCGTAACCGTATCGTCCACTAGAATATCGCTATCACTGCCGATCTTATCCAGCCGACTCAATACGATGCTCACGAAGGTGGCACCGGTTTTCATGGCCAACAGGGCTTGATCGGCGGAAAACACCATGGTCACATTCACGCGAATGTCCTTTTCCTGCTCCAGAATCGCAGCGGCTTTCAGGCCCTCAACATTCATGGGGACTTTGTTGACGACATTGGGTGCAATCGCGGCCAGTTTTTCAGCTTCCCTGACCATGTCTTCTGCGCGCTGGGCGACCGCCTCGGCGCTGACCGGGCCGGCTACGATCGAGCAGATTTCTTCGATGACGCCGTAGAAGGGTTTTCCGGTTTCAGCGATCTTCATGGGGTTGGTGGTGATGCCATCCAACAGACCGGTGTCATTGGCTCTGCGGATAGCTTCGACATCGGCCGTATCCAAAAAAAGTTTCATACCAGATTCTCCCCGCTGTCTTTATTAAAAAAGTGCAGTTTTTCCGTATTCATTTGGAAACGGACATTGGTGTCGATTTCAAAACGATATTTTGCGTCTACCGTCGCCCGCAGCAAGTGATCATTTATTTTAATCGTCACAATTTTACCCATGCCCATGTCCTCAACCCCGTAAATCCGGCCTTCCGTCCCCTTTGCAACCGCCAGTTGAATGTCTTCGGATCGGATCCCGATTTTAACTTCGCCGGAAAAACCGTTGAGGCGATTTAAGATCCTCTGATCCAACTCAAACTCAAATTCATCTTTGATTATCACCACCCGACCATCCCGGATAAGCCCGTCAAACAAATTGATTGCCGGCGTTCCCACAAATTCTGCCACATATGTATTAAGGGGATTATTGTAAATCTCATAGGGCGTTCCAACTTGAATGAGCCGTCCTTTATTCAGGAGGCCAATCCGTTCACCCATGGTCATGGCCTCAACTTGATCGTGGGTTACGTAGAGAAATGTTGCCCCCAGGTTCATCTGCAGTCCCTTTAATTCTGACCGCAGCACCTCACGTAGTTTCGCATCCAGATTTGATAAGGGTTCGTCCATCAGAAAAATCCTGGGCTCCCTGACGATGGCCCTTCCGATAGCCACCCGTTGCATCTCACCCCCGCTCAATTTATCTGTTTTGCGGTCCATCAGGTGATCAATTTGAAGCGTCTTGGCAACTTTTGTGACGCGCTGGTTTATCTCTTGCGGTGTGATTTTTCTAATTTTCGACTTTAAAGGGAACTCAAGATTCTGTTTCACCGTGTAATGGGGATAAAGGGAGTAGTACTGGAAC
>JBAVYC010000786.1:0-1754 GCA_049698595.1 Desulfobacterales bacterium
TCAGTGTTCAGCGCAGCCGCCGGCCTGAAAAGCGGCCAGTCTGATCAAAAAAGAAACTTCGAACTTGCGGAGTTTATCAAACAGCGAATATCGAATATCGAATCATGAATATCGAATATCGAAGGAATGTATTCTGTCTATTTTATTAAAAGGACCGAGCGAAGCGAAACCATCCTTCGAAATTCTGCGGTTCGCTGTTTCAGAGATGTGTAGTTTTCACAATTAGATCATGCCTTCGAATCCGCTTAATTACTTCATTGCATTGTTGATTTTCGACCAACTCATGTGTATCCTTTCCATTATTAACTTGGCCCTAAACTCGTCAATCCTGCCTTCACATGAATGACATGCGAGTCGATGTCAGATGGTTTATTTAGTCGCCAGGTTAATAATTATTGCCTTTAGAATTTATTGGATTGTATGAGCGGCTTCGGCTCGGCTGAGCTCGTCGCAGGCCAGCCGCAAATCGCTTTCATTGTTGCCGGTTGATCTCCGGTTGGCGGGACCCCACGGGAAATTCACATTTTATGAATTCAGGCTCTGAAAAACCGAAAGTCATCGTCATCTGCGGCCCCACCGGGATTGGCAAAACGGCAGTCGGCATTGAACTCGCCCGAAAGTTCGGTGGAGAGATCATCAGTGCGGATTCCATGCAGATATACCGGCACATGGATATCGGAACGGCCAAACCCACCCCGGCAGAACTGGCACAAATTACGCATCATATGATCGATATCGTGGACCCGGATGAGGATTATGATGCCGTTCAGTTTTCAAAACAGGCCAGGGATCGGATCGCAGAAATTATCAACGGCAACCGGATACCGTTTATTGTCGGGGGCACCGGGCTTTATATCAAAGCGCTGCTTCACGGCCTTTTTCAATCCAAACCAGTCGATCCCCAAATCAGAAACCACTTGAAACAGGAAGCCGAAGAAAACGGCAGCGTTTTTTTATACGCGCGCCTAAAAAAGATTGATCCGGCTGCCGCGAGCCGAATACATCCCAATGATTCGTACCGTATCATAAGGGCGTTGGAAACCATTGAATCCAGCGGGAAGTTAATTTCAAGACACCATCAAAACCATGGTTTCGCGGATGATCCATTTGTCGCCTTAAAAATCGGTCTGCAGATGGATCGTCAAAATCTTTATGCACGAATTGACAACCGAGTCGAGCTGATGATCGCGGCCGGTTTGGTTGAGGAGGTGAAGAAGTTGTTGTCTATGGGCTATTCGGCCGAGTTGAAATCAATGCAGTCCATCGGCTATCGTCATGTTGTTGGATTTCTCGCCGGAAACCTGCCGTGGGACGAGTGCCAGCGGACCTTAAAAAGGGATACCCGTCGATTTGCCAAGCGCCAGTTCACCTGGTTTGGCGCTGATCAGGCCATATCCTGGCAAACCCCAGGGCATGTGAAGGATATCATCTCCCTGGTAGGAAAATTTATAGGCTAGGGAATCGCTTGACTCTGTCTGCTTTATTATGATCTTTTCAATACCCCCGTCCGCTTGCGACGGGAAGGTTCCTTGTTTACGTATGCCATTTCTTTGACACAAAGCTTATCTTTAGATCTCGAATCAATGCGTTTAAAGGCACCCAAGCCTCTGCTTGCTCATTAAAGCAACTTGTATCTTATATATCTCCGAAGCACATTTGCCTTCAAGTTCAACTTTGTTAATAATATATCAAATCGGCATAGTTATTGCATCAATATTTTACAGCGCCAAAATTTTAAAACACAGGATTCAGTA
>JBAVYC010000787.1:0-1646 GCA_049698595.1 Desulfobacterales bacterium
ACAATATACCTTAATGAATCGTACTTCGCAAAATAATCTTATTCCGCGTCAGACAGTTAGCATGGTGGTTGGGAGTTTCAAAAATGTATGATCGCAGCCAAACTTTCAGCGGTGAAGCGTTAAACAGAATTCACGACGCGTCAATAGATCTTCTCGAAACTGTTGGCGTTCGATTTGACGATGACGAGGCCGTCGGCCTTTTTAAATCAAATGGATTCAAAGTGGATGGCAAAACTGTTTTTTTTGTCGAAAAGAACATTCGGCGCGCCTTGGAGACAGTCCCATCAAAATTCAAATTGGTTGCCAGAAACCCTGTGAAAAGCGTTGCCATCGGAGGAGATGATTTTGCCCTGGTTCCAGGATATGGTGCTTCGTTTATTACCTCAAATGGTGGGGTGCAACGGGAAGCGACACTGGCCGACTATCATAAATTTTGTCAGCTGGTGCAGACGTCTAAAGTGATCAATGTGAACGGCTTCATGATGGTATCACCGCGGGATTTACAGGCTGACACCGCTCATATGGAAATGCTCTATGCGAATATCATTTATTGCGATAAACCCTTTATGGGAAGTCCTTTATCCAGAAAAGCAGCCCGGGATTGCATCAATATGCTCGGTATCGTCTGGGGCAGCTTGGAAAAACTTAAAGAGATGTCGCTGACGGCATCATTGATAACGCCGCTTTCACCCTTCCGTTTCACAGCCGAGATGGCCGCTTCTATCATTGAACTGGCACGATATAATCAGGCCTGTATTTTTGGCGCCCTGGTTATGGCCGGTTCGTCCGGTCCGATGAGCCTGGCCGGGTTGCTCGCTCAGCAGAATGCTGAAATTTTGGCCGGTGTTACCTTAACCCAACTGGTAAATCCAGGCGCACCCGTAATCGTCGGGGGCACCTCCGCGATAATGGATATGCGCACCGGGTGTCTGGCCATGGGTGCTCCGGAGGTCTCCAGATTAACATCCGCCACCATTCAAATGGCTAAATTTTATAATTTGCCCGCCCGTGCCGGCTGTTCAAATACGGATGCCCACCTGGCGGATGCTCAGGCAGGTTTCGAATCCGCCTTAACTCTGATGACGGCTATTCGCAATGGAACGAATTTTGTCTTGCATGCCGCCGGTATCCTCGGGTCTTACAGTGCCATGAGTTTTGAGAAGTTTATGATTGATGAAGAATTGTGCCGGATGGTAATTGAAACTTTAAAGCCAATCACAATCACCGCGGAATCCATTGATACCGACTTCATCAAGGAGGTGGGCATCGGTGGTGATTACCTGATGCAGACCAAAACCCTGGAACAATGCCGAACCGCTTTTTTTCTGCCGGATTTGGTGAACCGCAAAGGGTATAGCGCCTGGCAGGCAGACGGGCATAAACGCATCGATGAAAAAGCGGCTGAAGTTCTTGACGACCGGTTGTCGAGCTATATAAAGCCGGATATCGATCCCCAGATCGAAAAAGATCTGCGCGCATACATTCAAAAAGCATCTCGGGCCTTGGCGGGTTAAAGGCAAGCCCCAGCCGACGTCAAACGCTCCGCCCACCGATGTTTTTTGCGCATCTGAAGGGCAGACGGAATTCTGCTTATCTTTCTTACGCGACCGATCTCCCTGGCGGTGATTGTTTTGACCGTTCTCATC
>JBAVYC010000788.1:0-8558 GCA_049698595.1 Desulfobacterales bacterium
CCTTTAATCTGCATCATCAGTCTGTTTCTTGATATTTTCCCATTCAACATTCGATGTTGGACGTTCGATGTTCGATGTTCATTTTTTTTCAGTGAACTATCCACTGTCTCCCAACGCAAAAAAAAATTAGCGTTTATGGGTCAAGACCCCGAACGGCAATGATGGTATTGACGTGCCAATGTTCAGTTAACCGGCTATCCGTGTTGCTCATGGATAAAGGTCTCCAGACGCTGAATGCCTTCGGATACTTCCGCTTCAGCGGCGCACACCGACAGGCGCAGATGGCCCTGGCCCAGTTCCCCGAACTCGGTGCCCGGCAATGTCACCACTCCCGCTTCCTCGATCAGGCGAATGGCGAAAGCCATGGCGTCGGAACCGTAGCGGCTGAAGTTGGGAAACACGTAAAACCCTCCCCCCGGAGCCGCACAACTGACGCCGGGAAGCGCCTGGACACGCCGGTAGAGGCGGTCCAGCTGGGCGGCAAAATGGTTGCGGATGGGGGCCAGTTCCGCATCGGTGCATTCCAGAGCTGCGCTTGCGGCTGCCTGGCTAATCGCGGACGGACACAGGACCACGCAGTAATGAAGTTTTTTGACCGCATGCATTAACGCCGGCGGGCCCGCCACAAACCCGATCCTGAGACCCATCATGAGGTGGGATTTGGAAAACCCTCCGAACGTGAAGGTGCGCTGCGCCATGCCTGGCAGCGACCCGACACTCAGCGGTGGCCCGTTAAAGGTATAGTCCCGGTAGATTTCATCCACCAGCACCAAAAGATCGTGGGCCTGGGCAAAATCGGCCAGGGATTTGAGGGTCTGATGAGACCAGACCACACCCAGGGGATTGTTGGGATTGCAAAACACGATAGCGCGGCTCTTGGTGCTCACGGCGGCGGCCAGGCGTTCGAAATCAGGTTCAAAATTATCGGATTCCGTCAGCGGGACCAGGACGGGTTTGGCCCCGCATGCCAGGGTGTTCTGGTAATAGGAGCCGTAATGCGGGCTGGGGATGATGACCTCATCGCCCGGATTGAGGATCGACCGCATCACAATATACAGGCCCTGTTGAACGCCGCAGGTGACGATAATTTGGTCCTCGGAATCGGCGGGAAGGGACCAGTCCCGTTCCAGCATGCTGCTGATACCTTCCCGTAACGCTTTTAATCCGTAATATTCGGTATAGCGCGCATACCCCTCAGCGACATGTTCGCGCATGGCGTTACGAACCGGTTGCGGCATGGCCATATCGGGATTGCCCGACGCCAGATTGGCCAGATTATCCCGCCCGTGCATCGCCTTCCAGATAGCCTCGCGCTTGCTCATGGGAATGGTGGCCACATCCGGATTGATCCTGCAAACGTCTTCCTGGTGCATTATTACTCCCTGGTGGATCTCTATCCCAATATTTAAAACGTGGTCCTCGAAGCCGGGTCGCAGAGAACTGGCTTTGCCGTAATAGAATGCCATGGGGTATTGGAATGATGGAATGTTGGAATTCTGGGTTTGGCGGAATGAGATCTTTTTTATATAAATGACACTGATCAGAAACTAAAATCAGGACATCATCCGCTTTTCATACCCAATATTCCATTCTTCCTATGTTCCATTATTCCACTGGGTATCTATCAGCAAACACCACCCCTCTGGGTTGAAATCAAAGCCGGTCTTCCCTTCGGGCTTTAGGCCCGGCGGGCAGCATTGTCCAAAATCCGATTAAATTTATAAAATATTAATAATATTTTTGTCAAGAGATTATTAATATTTTTTTATTGACATTATAGATCCGTTCGTTAATATAGGAACCATCTTCAAAAGAGAAGCTTATGCTGGGCGCTGTGTCCCGGAAAAACGATTATGAACAAAGAAGAAGCCTACGAAAAATTGCGGGTGCGCATCATCACCAACAGAGTCGCCCCCGGAGAGATCCTCAAAGAAAAAGATTTGATGGCTCAGCTTGCCATCGGCCGTTCTCCGTTGCGTGAGATCCTTTTCCGGCTGCAGGAGGAAAATCTGATCAAACCTCTGCCCCGGTTGGGCTACATGGTGACCACGCTGGATATTTTCGAAGTACGCGAACTGGTGGAGTTGCGCCGGGAATTAGAGGGCTATGCCGGGTACCTCGCAGCCCAGCGGATCACCACCGCGCAGCTGGAAAACTTGCGCACCATGATGCGTGCGGCGGAGACAGAGACCGCCGAGACGAAAGACGTTTCCAATATCACGGAATATTTCGACACCCGCTTCCACAGTCTGCTCTACCAGGCGGCCGGCAACCAGAAACTGGTGAAGGTCCTGCAGGACCTGCACATTGTCATGCTCAGAATCTGGTTTCATGTGGGGTTGGGCGCCATCGGCTTTGCCCATCAGGCCCAAAACCTTTACCAGGTAATGGCGGCCCTGGAGCAGAGAGATCCGGCGAATGCGCGCACCGCCATGGAGGATCATGTCGATATATATGCGGCGCAGATTAAGGAGAAATTTCTGTAAGGAGTCAAAACCATGCTCAGCGGATTCCAATCTTTGTGCGTTCCAACGTATCACTTGCTGACAGCGGAACAGATAAAATCGTTCCACACCGCCACCCTTGAACTGCTGGAAACGGTGGGCATCGATGTTCACCATGACGGTGCCCGGCAAATGCTGGCCGATGCCGGCTGTTGGCTCAAAGCGGACCATCGGGTCCGAATTCCCAATTGGCTGGTGGACGCCGCTATCCAAAGCGCCCCGTCCCGGATTACCATCTACGACCGGCTGGGTCATGAAGCCATGCGCCTTGAAGGCCGACGCGTCCATTACGGACTGGGTACAGACCTGATCCGAACCTATGATCTTGACACCGGTGAATTGCGCCAGTCCCTGCTAAAAGACGTGGCAGCTGCCGCCCGAATCAGCGATGCGCTTCAACATATCGATTTTATCGGGTCCTATGCCCTTCCCAGTGATTCACCGGCCAACCTGATGTATGTGGATTCGTTCAAAACCGAACTTGAAAACTCCATCAAACCGATTTTTTATACCGCTGCCGGACTGGAGGACATCACCTGTATTAACGCCATGGCGGCCGCCGCCGTCGGCGGTCAAGCGGCCTTGCGGGAAAAACCGATCCACATCCACTATGCCGAACCGTTGAGCCCGCTAACCCACAGTTTCGGTGCGGTGCAGAAGCTTTTTTTCTGCGCCGATCACGGCATTCCCGTCAACTACACGCCCGGCATGATGTCCGGCGCCAGCGTGCCGGTGACCCTGGCCGGGGCGATTACCGTTGGCAACGCCGAGGCTCTCAGCGGTCTCGTGATGCATCAGCTGCGAGCCAAAGGTGCGCCCATCGTCTCCGGGTTCGGCATGTCCACCATGGACATGCGTACCTCAACCTGTGTATACGGGTGCCCGGAATACCGACTGGCGCTTTCCGCCTGTGCCGATCTCTACCATCACTACGGCCTGCCCATGTGGGGCACAGCCGGTGTGAGCGATGCCAACTGCCTGGATCAGCAGGCCGGCATGGAATGGGCCGTCTCGATCATGGTGGATGCCATGAACGGTGCCAACCTGGTCCACGATATCGGCTATCTTGGCCAGGGAATCATCGGTCATCCCGGGGGATTGGTCATGTGTGACGAGATCATCAGCTACGTGAAACGATTTGTTCGCGGGTTCGATCTGGACGATGTCCATATCGGCCTGGACGTGATCCGGGAAGTCGGCCCCGGCGGGGAGTTCCTCTCAACCGATCAGACCATGGAGATGTATAAAACCGAACACTGGCTGCCGGATCAGTGCAACCGGGACAACCTGGACAACTGGCTCATGAAGGGCCGCAAAGACTGGGCCGAGATGTCCACCGAAAAGGCCCGTGAAATATTGAAAACCCACAGGCCGGTACCGTTGAGTGACGCAACGGCTGCCACCCTCAGCGAGATCCGCAGGGAAGCCGCAACAAAACTGAAGGACCACCACTTTAGGTCTTAAGAGGAACCATATGCAAAAAGTTGTCTGGGGTGCGCCTTCCTTCTGGATCGAGCGGTTCCCACTTTACTGGGGGATTGATCAAGGTTTTTTTGCGAAACAGGGCATCGATCTCGACATCTGGTATTCATACGGGGGTCCTGAACTGGCCCGGGCCGTAAGCAAGGGTAAAATCCACATCGGCGAGATGGGACTGCCGCCCTTTGTGACCGCCTACCGGCAGGGTCTGCCGGCAAAAATAGTCGGCAGCAGCGTTATCCAGCAGTTGGACCACTATCTGGCGGCCCGTCCCAATATTGCCTCCACCGCCGATTTGGCCGGCTGCCGCATCGGCATCCTGTCGGCCGGCAGCTGTGATGATTACTTCATCCGCAAAATACTCAGCGTCCACAACATCGATCCCGATGGCGATGTGGAATTGATGCCGCTGGGTGAAGACTACGGCAAGCTGGATCTGTTTATGGACGGACGGGTGGACGCCGCCTTTGTGGTGGAGCCCCAACTGGCCCGTGGTGAACACGAGGGTCTTGTGCGGGTCATCGACCGGGTGGCCGATTATTTTCCCCATTACCAGTGGGGTATTATCCTGGCCAGTGAAGCGTGGCTGCAGGAGCAAGGGGATCTTCTTGGGCGGCTGATGCATGCGTTCCGCCAGGCCTGCCGATCGATTGTAGACCGGCCCGGCCAAACCACCGATCTCGGCAGCCGAGTGTTCGGGGTGGCCCCAGAGGTTTTTGAACGTGCCTTGCAACGGGATTTGCCCCGCTGGGAAACCGACGCACGTCTGGATATGGCCGGCCTGCAAAGTGCCTTGAAGGTCCAGGAGACGATGGGACTGCCCACGGCGGATCTTGCCCTGGAGGAGATGGTGTCCCAGCTGTAAATTTTATGGGTGTTGTGGCTCACAGCCGTCAATTTTCTGAAAGATAGTACGACCGGCCAGCATGACCAGCCGCACCCGGGATAATGCGGCGATGTCGGTGGTGGGATCCCCGTCAACGACAATCAGGTCGGCCTGTTTGCCGGGTTGGATCGAGCCGATCCGATCTTCCATGCCCAGCGTTCGGGCTGCGGACCGGGTTGCTGCGGTGATGGCCTGTATGGCGGTCATACCGCCCGACGTCATTGCGTCCAGTTCCTGCCACAGGCAACCGAAACCGGT
Organism: Desulfobacterales bacterium; assembly: GCA_049698595.1. Classification (GTDB taxonomy): domain Bacteria; phylum Desulfobacterota; class Desulfobacteria; order Desulfobacterales; family JAFDCJ01; genus JAFDCJ01. Next base: position 5,128 of record JBAVYC010000788.1, read on the forward strand.
GTATGGCAGCCCGGCGTCATTGCCGGCCACAACGGTTACGCCGGCAGCCAAAAATCCCCGCAAAGCCTCTAACTTGGATTCGATCACCCCCGGCAGGCCCGCTAAGCGTTTCGCTTCGGCCGCATTCAGGCCGCGGTCGGCTGCTTTTTGTTTCAGATGGGCCTGGGCGTCGCGGTACAGCTGGATAGTGGGTGTGACGCTGATACCGGCCCGTGCCATGCGCCGGACCAGTTCCGAATCGAAGCTAAGGGAACCGCCCGGCCGTTCAAAACAGGCGTGCTCAATTTGATCCACCCCGGCTTCGAGGGCGTTGACGATGCCCGGAGTGCCGCGGCAATGGACCGTTACGGGGACATCCAGCCGGTGAGCTGCCGAAACCGCTGCCGCAAGCTCTTGCCGACTGTAGGATGCATGGGCCGGATGGGTGTCGGGTGTTCCACCGCCGGTTCCGATCAGTTTGATAAAATCGGCCCCTTCGGCAATACGCCGGCGCACCATACGGGTAATCTCAGCAGGCCCGTCGGCAACGCCGCCCAGGAAATGGGCATGGCCGCCGGTCATGGTCAGCGGAGGGCCGCACAGTATAAATCGGGGACCGTCGAGGATTGCCAGGTTGACGGCCTTGCGCAGAGCAAACAGTACGCCGTTCTGGTCACCGCAATCCCGAACCGTGGTGACACCGCTTAACAGCTCCCGGCGCATGTTGCGTACCGCCGTGAGGAGAGCCATTTCATCGGATTGCTTCAGATAAAAAGGCTGCCCCCCCGATGGCACGCACAGATGGGCGTGGCTGTTGATCAGACCCGGTATGAGCGTCTGACGCGGGAAAGACAAGACTGCTGTGTCCGGCGGCACAGACGGCAGATCGGTCCGGTTGCCCCAGGATTGAATTGTTTCGCCGGCCACCAGCACAAAACCATCGGGTACAACCCGACCCTTGTCTACATCCAAAACGGCAGCGGCCTTAAGGACCGTTGGCATGTCCGAATTACTCCTATTACGCTTCGCTGCGTGCCATTCGCCGTTCCAGCCACTGGACGCCGAAGGAGAGCGTCATGCACATGACCAGATACATTGCGGTGACGACGAGCCATATTTCGATGGTTACATAGGTGGCGGCCATCACCTGCATGGCCTGGAAAGTAAGTTCCTGGATTGAAATGACCGACACGATGGCTGAATATTTCAGGGTGTTGATAAACTCGTTGGCCAAGGGCGGCAGCACACGCTTGATTGCCTGGGGCAAAATGATATCGGTCATCTGCTGTCGCCAGGAAAGTCCCAGGGCATAGGAAGCCTCCCACTGGCCTTTGGCAATAGACTGAATGCCGGCGCGCACGATTTCGGTGATGTACGCACCCTGAAAAATCGCAACGGTGAACATGCCGGAAAGAAAAGCCGTAAACAGATCCGGCGAGGAAAAGAAAAAACCGAGAACTTTCTGGGTGTTGGGGCTGCAGGAACGGATAAATTCTTCCACTCCCAGAAGGGGCATGATCTGATCGCTGACGAAGAAGTAAAAAATGAAGATCAGCACCAATGGGGGTACGTTGCGGATCAACTCCACATAGCTGCGTCCTATCAGACGATTGAACAGCCGGGGGGTGGTGCGCAGGATTCCGGTGACAAAACCGAAAATCATGGCCAGCAGGGTTGACCAGACAGTCAAGCGAATGGTGGTAAAAAGCCCCTGCATCAGCACGTTGGCCTTCCAGCGGCCTTCGACCTCATCGAAGAAAAACAGGTATTGGGGGATGATCGACCAGTTCCATTTGTAATTGAGCTTCATGGTCAACCGATAGGCGATGTAGGCTGCCAACAACACAATCAGTGCCGTCACCACAACGTCCAATTTGGTTATACGGAGTTTTCGCCGGTACACAATGAATCCCCTAATCCGGACGAGCCGGAATTGAAAATTGAATATACCAAATCGACCTTTTTGCACCAAAAGCAAAGGTGTAAATTCTAAGGATATAGGCTTTATCCCATAGAGAGCTCGGAGAAAGTGGCCCTATCGGGACAGCAAAGGCGCAGTTTATTGGTTACCAGGTGTCAGGTTGTCAGAAAATACCGACACCTGAACACTGAATTGGTTGCAGCTAAAGTCCGACACCGGTAAAAGAAAGTCCAATTCATGAGCGACCCAGCCATATCGGATCGAATTCAGTTGCTGAAACCTGACACCCGAAACCTGAACACAGGCAACTTACTCCACCAGGCTGGCCCAATCACGGGTTCCGAACCAATATTGATGCTTTTCCTGGAGCCAGCCCTGGTCGCGTTTGGTCTGGATCCAACCGTTAAAAAAGACCAGGGTGTCGAAATCGCCTTTGCGTAATGCAAACCCGATGGGTTCCTTGGTGAAATTTTCTTTCATGGGCATAAACAGCGTATCGGGGTAGTTGGCGGCTTCAAAAGCCGGTCGCGGGGCCGATCCCACCACGGCGTGCACATTGCCGTTGCGCAGCTCCTGGTAGGCCTGAGCTTGATCCTCGAAGAGCCGCAACTTGGCCTTAGGCATGAATTTCTTGGCTGCCATCACCGCCGTCGTGCCCATTTTAATGGCCAGTTCGACGTCCGGTTTGTTGAAATCTTCAAGAGTGTTAAAGCCTTCCGCTTTTTTCTTGCTGGCCACCATGGACATGCCCGAGTAGTCATAGGGAATGGTAAAATTGACTTTCAGGGCCCGTTTGGTGCGAATTCCCATGCCGCCGATCAGCACGTCGAATTTACCGGTCAACAGCGCCGGGATGATGCCGGCCCATTTGGTGGGCACGAATTCGACTTTGACGCCCATGTCTTCGGCCAGTTGCCGGGCGACATCGATCTCAAACCCGACGAACTTGCCGGTTTTGTCTTTCATGGCCCAGGGCACAAATGTATCCATGCCGACGCGCAAGGCACCGCGCTTCATGATCTGCTCCAAGGTGCTTTCCTGGGTTAGTTGCGACTGCAGCTTTCCGGCCGAGACACTTCCGCCCAGACCCAGTCCAAGTACCAGAACGAATACCGCCATTACCGTCAGTTTTCTCTTCATTTTTTCCTCCTTAAATTAGGTGTTTTGAGTTACAAAAAATCACTGCCCGCGCAGCGTTGCCGGCAGGGCATCTGCCAGTAATTCCCAACCCGGACAAGCCGGGATTGAATATTATTTGTAATTTGCGCTCATATGCAACTACGCCAAAATGGCACGGTTTTTGGTGATTAAACTAGCCGCTTTGGCATCCGGGTTAAACAGCGAACCGCAGAATAACGAATATCGAATTTCGAAGGATGGTAGCGCGGTGCGCTGTCTTTTTATAATAGACAGAATACATTCATTCGACGTTCGATGTTGGACGTTCAATGTTCGACGTTCATCAGTTTCTTTTCCGATCAGCTTGGCCACTTTTCAGGCCAGAGGCTGAGCTGAACCCTGAACCTGGAAC
>JBAVYC010000789.1:0-1931 GCA_049698595.1 Desulfobacterales bacterium
GTGGCTGACAGCTATCGGCAGTAATAAATTACGCGCGAAGCGCAAATGACGAAAAATTACGCCCGCAGGGCAGACTGACGCGCGAAGTGCAAATGACAACCCACAGGGCGAATGTCGCCCGTAGGGCAAATTACATTGAGGATTGACATGGGCAAAAAAATGGATGCGGCCATCAAGCGGCTGCAGGAAATCAGGGAAAAGAATCTGCAGGGCGGCGGTCAGAAACACATCGACAGGCAGCATGGAAGGGGGAAATTGACCGCCAGGGAGCGGATCGACCTTCTTCTGGATCCGGGGACATTCAGTGAACTTGGGTCGTTTGTCAATACCACGGGTGCCAGGATCGATGGCAGAGAAACAGATGCGCCCTGTGATGGCGCCGTCATCGGAACAGGAAAGGTCGATGGAAGACTGATTACGGTTTATGCCAGTGATTTTACGGTTCTGGGCGGTTCTCTGGGATGCCAGCATGCCACGAAATTTATCGAACTGCTTGAAATGGCGGCGGCCTGGCAGATTCCCATGGTATGGCTGCTCGATTCTTCCGGCGGAAGGCTCGGCTACAGGGATGTCCCCATGGCTGGTATCGACTGGTGGTTCGCCCTTGAATCCCGTTACTCCGGAATGATACCGCAGATCAATGTTCTCATGGGGCCCTGTATCGCCGGCCAGGCCTACTGTCCGGTATTGTGTGATTTCCTGCTGATGAGCAGGGAAACAGCCCACCTATGGCTTGGTGGACCCAGGATGACCCAGGCCGCGACATCAGAGAAAATTGCCGACAATGTGGGGGGGGCCGACTATCACATGGAATACAGCGGTACCTGTGATGTTGTGGGTGCCGATGACACAGAGACCATAGCAAAAACACGGGAGCTTTTAGGTTATCTGCCGTCTAACTTCAGGGAGAAACCCCCTGTGGCGTTGCCCCGGGATAAGGCTGACCGTGAGGTCCCTGTCTTGATACAGATTGTTCCGGAAGAATACGACATTTCATATGATATGCACGCAGTCATTCAAGAGATCGTCGATGACGGCAAATATTATGAAGTCAAAGATAATTATGCCGGACAGATCATTACCTGTTTCTGTCGATTTAACGGTGAAGTTGCCGGTATTGTTGCCAGCAACCCAGCCCAAACAGGAACGCTTCTGGATATCGATGCCTGTGATAAGTATTACCGGTTTCTGCAAGTTCTGGATGCCTATAGTATTCCTCTGGTGACGCTGACGGATACACCCCCGGTGGTTCCAGGTGAGGACCAGGAAGGCAAGGGCTTATTGAGGCATTTTGGCAAAATACTGGATGCCTATGCAACGGCAACCATCCCCAAGATCAGCGTGATTATTCGAGAAGCTTATGGCGATACAGGCGGTATGGTCATGGGCATGGTCAAGGGTATCGGGGTCGATGTGAGCTATGCATGGCCAACGGCCAGAATGGCGGTGGAGGCAAGCAGTCTGGATTTCCGTGAGGTTTATGGAAAAGGTATTGAGGAAGATGCCTATGAAGGATATCTGAATCGATCCCGTGAGAAAATAGATGTTTTTGAAGCTGCAAGGAGCTGGTCTGCCCAGATGGTGGATGAAATCATCGAACCCAAAGATACCAGAAAAAAAATCATAGAAGCCCTGGCCATGACAAAAAATAAGCATGAAAAACACCCCAAGCGGGCCAAACGGCATTCCCGGACGGGGCCAACGTAAAGATAGGGTTCGAGGGTGATACGAGGGTGATACAAGGGTTGGAGGGTGGCTGTTAGCTTTCAGCTATCGGCGACAATAAATGACGCGCGAAGCGCTAATGACGTCCGCAGGACGAATGTCACACGAAGTGTAAATGACAGCCGAAGGCAAAATGACGTCCGCAGGACGAATGTCACACGAAGTGTAAATGACAAAACCTAAAACTGAACACCTAATCCCATAAC
>JBAVYC010000790.1:0-3510 GCA_049698595.1 Desulfobacterales bacterium
CCCCACATTTTTGAACGCTTTTATCGCTGCGATCCCAGCCGGTCCCAGGCCGGCACCGGGCTGGGCCTTAGTTTTTCCCGGGCGGTTGCCCGGGCCCACAACGGGGATATTACCGTTAGCAGTACGCCAGACAAAGGCAGTACGTTTACGGCCGTCATTGCGAAAGGTCAGCCTGGATGAATTTTAACAGAGAACGTTAGGCCGCAGCGGGTTAAGCGTCACAGTACTTTCACAATCACGAAAGTCAGATCATCGTCAGGGCTTTTGGTACCCAGGAAGCGCGCAAGTTCTGCAATAATCCGCTCGCTTATCTCGGCCGCAGAGAGGTTTGCATAGCGTCGCACCAGGTTGCACACACGATCCTTACCGAACATTTCACCGTCCCTGTTAAAAGCTTCCCACAACCCGTCGGTCAAGGCCATAATCACCTGGCCCGGTTGGACATCAGTGAAAAGGTGTTCTTCGTAAGCAGTTCTTTTTACAAGGCCCAAAGACATACCACTGCCATTAAATTCGCTGAAGTGGTCGGTTGCCGGATCATAAACGATGGGTGTATCATGGCCGGCAGTGGCCCAGCACATCTCTTTGCGCTTGGCGTCCACCGTCATCAGCAGCATGGTCATGAATCGATCTCCCCCGGTGTCTTCCACCAAAAGAGAATTCAAGTGGGTGAGCAATTCAGCCAGGGTGCCGGGCGTGCTGCAGCGGCTGCGGAGAATACCGCGGGCGGTAGCCATGAGCATGGCGGCGGCCACTCCGTGTCCGACCACATCGCCAACTGCGATTGCGGCGGTGGTATCCGGCTGACCTGCGATCTTCAGAAAGTCAAAATAATCCCCGCCGGTTTCATCGCAATAGGTAGCATGGCCGGTAATGTCCAAGCCTTTGATTTTAGGCATGCCGGACGGCAGGAGGTTTTGCTGTACTTCCTGGGCCAATGCCAGCGAGCTGCGCAACCGCATACGATCTCTCAGGCCCGCAGTCATGGCGTTGATTTGTTTTGAGAGTTGGACGAACTCAGTGGAATATTCGAGTTTCAAATCCTGCTCGAGGTCACCCTGATGTATTCGGTGTGCGAAGGCAACCAAATCCATCATCGGCCAGAGCGAAATCGCCGCCACGACAAGACCAATCAATAAGGTGATCAATACCGCGATGGCTCCGATTCTAATTTGCCGATAACGCCCGGCCTTGAATTCTGCCAAAAAATCGCTTTCGGGCACCAGCGTTGCAATGATCCAGGTTAGTCCGGTTTCATGTGCTGACGGAGAGATCATCAGCAGAAAAGGTTCACCATTGATATCCAGCTTCAGCTGATAATTCCCTTCGATGGCTTCATAAGATCCGAACTCCTTTTCAAGAAGGGTTGCCGCCGCAGCAATTTGCCTGTCGGCAGCAGCAGATGCAATTACCGGATAATTATCGGTATCCCTTATGGAAACACCGGTGGATGTGGCAATTAAACGGCCTCTTTGGTCGATTAAAAACGCTTTGCCGGTTCTGCCGACACTGAGTTTCACCAGATACAACGTAATGTTTTCCAATGTCAGCTCGGCATTCATAACGCCTAAGATGTTTCCCCGGCTATCCCGGATCGGCTTAGCATATCCCAGAGCCAGCTTGATTCTCAGGCCGTCCTTATCGGCCCGTGCGTAAGGATCCGTCCAGGTCGCTTTACCAGCCTCGATCGCAGCCCTATACCATGGACTCTGGCGGGGATCATAATCAGTTATTGCAGTCGGCTCCTTCTCCATTTGTCCTTTGGTATCACACAAGAATTCAAATAGTTTGCCGTCGGTTTCTTTGTCTTTTATGCTAAATTCATATCCGCTTTCACCGGGATCGTGTGCGATTCCGACACTGCGTCCATCGGCACCACCCCATGTGATACTGCTGAGCCCGCTGAATGTTCGGGCCTGTTCGAACAATATCTTGCGCCAGGACCGCAGATTTTGCAGATCGAGCCGGCCTTCTTTGATAAGACTTGTATTTAACTGCTGAATCCAGTTGGGCATATTCAGCAGGTCGTCAAGACGCTCTTCGATGTGATCCTGGATCTGAACAAGATTCTGCTCCATTAAATCGTTTGCCGCGGATTGTCCTTCTAAGAAAGCTATGGCAGACAGAACAATAACCACTCCTACTACGGGAGCCGTAAAGAGCAAAGGCAAAGAAACCCTCATGGGTATCTTGGAGATGGTTTTCCGAAATATCGGAATATTGTAAATGATCTTACGAAGCATTTATGAGGCTCCCGAGGTTTAGCGGTTCCAGGTTCAGAGTTTCGGGTTCAGAGGTTGTCATATCCCGACATTGCTTATGTTTCAACACGACGTCCGGATTGCCCCCATTCATTCATTGGGTGTATAGGTTTGCGGGCCCTATGGATGCGAAATCCCCTTAGGATTCATCTTTTCAGGTTCTTTAACCGGGAACCCTGAACGTTGAACCGCTTAACCCAGGTTAACATATCAATATTAAATAAGATCAAGTTTTAAAAATGCAAGCGGCCCTAAAAAGATTGAATATTCAATTCCAGCTTATCCGGGTTAGGTTTCACTCATTTTTTCCACTGCGCCTCCTCTGTAAAGAAACGATCCACAATTTCCAAATAACGATGTATCCTTTGGGTTCTATGAACCTTTTTAGCGATCTTGCGGCTGTTTTGAAAAGACTTTGAAAAGTAGGTCCAAAAACCCTTCATCCGGTTCAACAGATGGCCGGGACCGGAGAACACCTGCCGGTATTGTTCGAACAGCTCTTCATAAAACTGCCTGAATTTTTCGACTTTTTGGGTGATGTCATCCCGGCCGGCTTTGATGATGGCTGGTAAAAACGGGTTGGTTACAGCGCCGCGGCCGATCATCCAGCCGTTTATGTTGTCAAAGCGCAGGAAGAGATCCTGGAAGGTTTTCAGATCAGTAATGTCACCGTTGTAGACGACCCGGTGATCGGATTGCGCCAGACACTTTTCAAATGTGTCCAGGTCTGTCTTGCCGCCGTACATCTGTTGGCCGGTTCTGGGGTGAATGATAATCTCCTCCAAGGGATAGCGGTTGAATATCGGCATCAGATCAAAGATATCATCGATTGTCCTGCGGCCCAATCGGGTTTTGATGGAAAGCCGGTTGGGGATGGACGGAACGGTTTTTTCAAGAAAGGCGTCTATCTTTTCCGGATGGGGCAGCAATCCGGAACCGCGCTGCTTTTTGGCGACCATGGGAAAGGGGCATCCCAGATTCCAGTTTACCGATGGATAGCCCAGATCATAAAGACGCACGGCGATGTTTATAAAATCATCGGGTTGATTGCTGATAATCTGGGGGACGATGGGCATGGTTGAATTGTTTTCAGGCAGGACATCCTTGAAGTGAGAGGGTTTAAAACGGTCTGCCGTCACAGTTGGGATAAACGGCGCGAGCGCGCCGTCAAAACCGTCAAAATGGCCGGCAAATGTGTTGCGATAAATGTAATCGGTAAAACCCCGCAAGGGCGCCAGGTAAAGTTGGA
>JBAVYC010000791.1:0-2309 GCA_049698595.1 Desulfobacterales bacterium
CCTTATTGGCCGCCGGCATCAGTTTGTTGATTTCACGACGCATCAGCCGGCCCATCGAAGAAATGAAAAAAGGCGCGGATCATTTTGCCGAAGGTGATTTATCCCTTCGTTTGACGGCGCCGGACTCCGAAGAATTGGCCAGTCTGGCCGAGGCTCTGAACCAGATGGCCGCCCAGCTCGATCGTCGCATAAAAACCATCGTCAGTCAGCGCAATGAACTGGAAACCGTGCTGGCGAGCATGCTGGAAGGGGTCGTTGCGATTGACAATGAGGAACGAATTATCAACATAAATGCGGCGGCGGCCGGATTCTTCGACTGTAAACCCGAAGAATGTCCGGGCCGGAACCTGCAGGAAGTCATTCGCAATTCGGCGCTGCAGCACTTTGTCCACAAATCAATTTCCAACAAAGTTCCCAAAGAAGACGACATCAGCCTGTATCATAACGGCGAAAAGACCCTTCATCTGCAGAGCTCCCCACTTCTGGATGCCAATAAAGTGTCCATTGGAACTCTGGTGGTCTTCAACGACGTCACCCATCTCAGACGCCTGGAAAACATGCGGCGCGATTTCGTGGCCAACGTATCCCATGAAATTAAAACCCCGCTGACGGCCATCAAGGGGTTTGTGGAAACCCTGCGCCTGGGAGACGTCGACAAACCGGAAGAAATCGAGCGGTTTTTAGGCATTATTCAAAGGCATGTCGACCGCTTGAGTTCCATTGTTGAAGATCTGCTATCGCTTTCCAGAATCGAGCAGGAAGACGAAGGAAAAACCCTTAAGCTCGAAGAAGGATATGTTAAAGATGTTTTTCAATCCGCCTTACAAATATGCCATTCCAAAGCCGAAGAGAAGAAAATAAACATCAATCTCATCTGTGAGGAGCAACTGGTATCCTGTTTCGATTCCTCTCTTCTGGAGCAAGCGGTGGTTAACCTTTTAGACAATGCCATCAAATACAGTGAACCAAACAGCACCATTCATCTGGAAGGAAACCTGAAAGACGCGGAAGTGAAAATCATTGTCGAGGACCGGGGTATCGGCATCGCCAAAAAACACCAACCCCGGTTATTTGAACGATTTTATCGGGTGGATAAGGCCCGCAGCCGTAATCTGGGCGGCACCGGCCTGGGCCTTGCCATCGTCAAACACATCGCCCAGGCCCACGGCGGCAATGTCACCGTGGAAAGCACCCTCGGGGCAGGAAGTGTGTTTACCATCCATCTGCCTAAATAATAGATGTCGCCATCGCCGATATCCCCTTCCAGGGGCCATCCTCATACCCCCAGCTCCGGTGGCCGCTGATTTGTAGGCTGTTTTAATTAAAAGGCTTCAACCGCCCGCGGTTAGCAGTTCTTTGACTTTATTCGGGGGAATCAGCGATGTCCCCCTGATTAAACCGCGAATCCAGGCGGCGGCATTAAACTGAAAAGGCTTCTTCCGGTATGGCGAATTGAGCCATATGTACTCTTTTTCCAATGTTAGATTACAAGATTCCAACCCCAATCTCATTAGTTCCCGATATTGATTAGCGGTCAGAACAACCGGATCGTTAATTTTGCAAGTACTATTATTTTCGATCTTATCCTTCAGATGCTTGAAATCGATATCTGATAACAACGGAGGTGAAAATGCTAGCAGTCCTTTATCATTACGAAATGCGACACCTCCTTTCCTTTTGAATGTATAGTCGATGTAGTCATCGCTATTGATATCCAGATGTGCCAGGTAAGGATTTTGCGCGTCGGGGATTTCCTTGACATGAAAAATGGCTTGTCCAAAGCCTACGCTAAGTGGGCTGTGGGGATATTCTGCCAATTTGTTTCCCATCTCATCAAATGCACTATAGGCCCTTACATTGGGAACAAGGCTCAAAATGTTGACAGACCGGGCTTCATTTTTGTAACTTGAGTCTTTATTGCCATAGGGAATCAGAATAGGTACTCTGAACTGTCCCAATGCATCTGCAAATGCAACCATTCGGGCATCATTCTTTAGTTTGCTGGAATTTACATCAGCATGCTCAAGCCATTTCACTGAAGGAAATCCCTCAACAGCAATTCTCTTAAGAAGTTTTTTCAGTTCCTCCTGGTAGTCCAGGATATTGTCTTTGTGAATGGAAACCTCTCTTAGAAAAAAACTATTTATCTGATTGTAGGAATAATTAGATCCTGGAATCGATGAAATTACAGCATCTGCACATTTTTTCTGCAAAAGGTCATGAATCACCGTTGCAAGGCCCTTGCTCAAAGAAGTATTCAAGGATTTTACGATAATATCATCTCTTCCTGAAATCAGTATTTTTCTGAG
>JBAVYC010000792.1:0-3773 GCA_049698595.1 Desulfobacterales bacterium
GATAAAGACATATCTGCGCAACATGTGTTCCGGTTGTAATATGGACAAGATACTCTTCGCTGTCCTGATCAAAGGCATAGGCTTTCGCAAAATCATGCAAAGCTGCGTAGACTTCTTCAAGATCCCACGGGTCACGAAAGTCAACTGGATATGAAACAACTTCTGTTTCCGGAGAAATATGTTTAATGTCTTTAACGACAAGATCCTGCAGAGATTTGAATCTTTTTTGATACAGCAGCTCAAAGCGGCTTACCAGTAAATCCTCATGCTGGCACAACGCAACCGTAGGACGCCATCTTTCCCATCGTTTTGACTGTTTCCCCATATCCAGAGTGGGGCCGAGCAGCCCTATGACAACTATATTTTTCATATAAAATAATCTATAAATTTATAAAATATTATATAAATGTATCGGATTAAATTTTTTAAGTCAAGTGATAAAATAGAACGGTAATAATATTATATCAAATAAAATCAGATAAATACATTTGATATGAACGATTTTTTAGATAAGTGGCACATCTGTTGCTCTATTAGGCGGACAATTGTTCATTTAAATGCTGATACCCGCCGGGCCAGCGACGCACTTCATTCAACAATGAAGGTGAATAATTTTCACTATCTTGCGGTAAATGTTGTGTGTATCGAACATGGAATCTGACGAGGTTAGGTATCAGGTGAGGATAGCTCAATGGGTAGAGCACCGTACTGATAATACGGATGTTGCAGGTTCGATTCCTGCTCCGACCAGGGTTTCCAACCCTTATGATCGCTGTAAACGATCACCTAACAGGCCCGCGGGGAGTGAGCGGTTTTCCGCCCGGTTTTATCCGAGCTTTCAGCCGGAATCGGATGGCCTGAATGTGAATCCGGTTTTCAGAAGGGATTGCATCAGGCAGCGGCAAAAGCTGATGCCCGGGTAAAACAGCACTTGAAAACATGCCATGCAGCGCGTGGATACCGCTTCATCTAAGAATTCAGGCTAACGGCATGATAACTATCCATTTTATGAAGCTCAGATGAACACGGGTTTTGTAACGGTTTAGATAAAATGCATGACTGCCTGAAGGACAAAAGAAGCTTAAACAGCGCTCCGCGTGTTCAGTGTGGAAAGATTTCAGCTTGCTTCCCAACGGTTTTTAAACTCAGCGTTTTTATACTATTGCCCCAAAAATTGATTCAGGGGAAAGGAGAGTAAAATGTTCTTAATTAAAACAGCAAAAGTTCGTTCTTATGAAAAAGGCCTGTACTTTCGGGATCGCGAATTCCAGGAAATCCTGGATGCAGGGCACTATTGGTTTGTCGATCCGCTGTTTAAGGTTAAAGTACATGTTGTCTCTCAGCGCACTCCCTGGATCGAGCATGAAGATCTGGATGTTATTGTCAAATCCGGCGCTCTTGAAGGGCATGCAACTGTCGTGGATCTTAAAGATTATCAGCGAGCACTGGTCTGGGTTGAAGGAAGATTTGAAAAGATACTGGGTCCTGGATTATATGCCCTGTGGATGAAAGTTCGCGATGTTAAGGTCGAAATTATTGACGCACGCGAAGTTCGATTTGAACATGAAGACTTAAACCTGATTGCGAAGTCCAAGGATGTAGAAAATGATCTGAATCTTTCTATTGTGGAGCCGGGATACGCGGGTGTTTACTTTATAGACGGCACCTATGTTGAGACCCTCGGTCCGGGGCAGTATATGTTCTGGAAAAACACGGGAAAGGTGAAAATTTACCATGTTGACATGCGGGAGACATTACTGGATGTGTCCGGTCAGGAGATCATGACATCTGAAAAGGTGACACTACGCATGAATTCTGTGATGACTTACCGGGTTGTAGATGCGCTTAAGTCCGTGTCTGTTGTTAATGACAGCAAACAGGCCCTGTACCGTGAAGCTCAGCTGGCGTTAAGGGCTGTTGTCGGAACTTTTGATCTGGACACGCTTCTGAGCGACAAGGAGAAGGTGGCGGAAGATCTTGAGGGCACAATAAAAGACCGTGCCGCTGCATTTGGTATCGATGTTTTATCAATCGGGATTCGGGATATTATCCTGCCCGGTGATATGAAAGACATGATGAATAAGGTCATCGAGGCCCAGAAATCGGCAGACGCCAATCTGATCATGCGTCGGGAAGAGACAGCTGCTATGCGCAGCCAGGCAAATACGGCTAAGCTTCTGGACAACAACCCGACACTTATGCGGCTGCGTGAGTTGGATGTTCTTGAGAAAATCGCTGGAAATTCCAAGCTTAACGTCGTACTCGGCGAAAAGGGACTTGCTGACAGAGTTGTAAACTTACTATAATTATTAATGAATGAAGAATGCCCCGTCAATTAGACGGGGCAATACCTCAAACCGGAAAAGTATGAATATAACCCAACCCGGACAAGCGGGAAACATACCAGTTTCAAGGAGAAACGATAATGATTACGATTGATGGCTCATACGGCGAAGGTGGCGGTCAGATCCTTCGGACTTCTCTTGCGCTTTCTCTGGTCACGGGAAAACCGTTTTCAATATCTAACATCCGGGCAGGTCGAAAAAAGCCGGGACTCATGCGCCAACATCTTACTGCAGTAAATGCAGCTGCAGAAATTGGCCAGGCTGCAATAGAAGGCAACATTATCGGCTCACAGGCATTTACTTTTGAGCCTGAAATGATCAAGCCGGGCAATTTCCATTTTGCAATCGGTTCTGCCGGAAGTTGCACACTGGTTTTTCAGACAATACTTCCGGCGCTTTTAATTGCCGGCGAACCATCAGAAATTATACTTGAAGGGGGCACGCATAATCCGTTTGCTCCTCCGTTTGACTTTCTTGAAAAGGCGTTTCTACCGGTCATTAATCGAATGGGACCCAAGGTTGCTGCCGTACTGGAAAAACCAGGGTTTTATCCAGCAGGAGGAGGCAGATTTAGGGTTTCTATTGGCCCGGCTGGTCTTAACGGAATTGATCTTCTTGAGCGCGGAAATATTATTAATCAGACAGCGCGAGCTTCTGTCGCCAACCTGCCGGTTAACATCGCAAACAGGGAGCTCAAAGTAATTCGTGAAAAGCTTGAATGGGGCAGAGAACGGCTTAAAGCCGTTGAAGTCGAAAATTCCCAAGGACCGGGAAACATCCTGACCGTTGAGATTGAAAGTGATAATATCACTGAATTGTTCACAGGGTTTGGTGAAAAGGGCATTTCCGCGGAAAAGGTGGCAAAACAGACTGTAAAGTCTGTCCAGGAATACCTGGCCTTTAATGTACCTGTGGGCAGGTATCTTGCAGATCAGCTGCTGGTACCCATGGCATTGGCGGGTGGAGGTAAATTCCGAACACTTTCACCAACCAAACACACGCAAACCAATGTTGAAATTATCAAAAAATTTCTTGATGTTGAAATTGCGATGAATGCATACGACCAAAATCAATGGGAGATCGAAATATGGAATGGATAAAAAATGAAGAAAATTTTAATGTGCCGGTAAAATCGTGGTGCAAAGACATAGAAGACGGGGCGATGACCCAGGCGGCAGATCTCGCAAAGCACCCGGTAGTATTTCGCCATGTTGCCCTGATGCCGGATTGCCATCAGGGTTATGGAATGCCAATCGGCGGTGTGATTGCCTGCACAAACGCTGTTATTCCCAATGCCGTGGGTGTGGATATCGGATGCGGCATGGGAGCTGTGCGGACAAGTATTGATGTCTCAAATACAACCAGAGACCAGCTCAGAGATGTTGTCAAAAGGGTTAAGGAAAAGGTTCCATGCGGTGAGGGAAGGGC
>JBAVYC010000793.1:0-5398 GCA_049698595.1 Desulfobacterales bacterium
TACCCTGCAGCGCCAGCGGATGGCCGTCGATGCAGGCTGCGGCGTTGGCCGGGGTGCCCGGGATATTGACCAGAATGGCCGAACGGCTGCCGCCGTAAATGGCTCCCACATAGATGGCAATCAGGATAACAATGGCATTGGATGATTCCCACTGGAAGGTCAGGCCGGTGAGAAGCGCAATTCCCATGGTAGCGGTCAAACCGGGAAGCATCCCTACGATGATTCCGAGAAAGGTTGCCCAGAAAACAGAAAACAGGATTGCGGGTGTCATCAATCCCCAAAGCGCATTGATCAGATCTACAACACCCAACGAGAGCCTCCTTATGGCAACGGAACCAGAAAGATTTTAGTAAACACGAGATATATAGAAGCGGCCGCCACCAGCGAAATGATCAGGGAGATCGAACGTTTTTGTTCGCCGAATGTCACCATGTACGCAAACAGGACGAGAAAAGCCGCCAGATAAAAATAGATTTTCCCGAGCAGGAAAAAAAAGCCGAAGGCATAGAGCATGGCCAGGCACCAGCGATGGACGGGCTTGGACCGCAAAAAACCACGGATCGTTTGCCGATCGGGGACGATTCTGTATCCCTGCATTTTTAACGCCCGCACAAAAAGCGTCAGGCTCATGACAAACAGGGTAATCCCTAAAATTAAAGGCACAAAACCGGGGGCGGCATAAAAGCCGCCCCAGTCTTTTTCGAAGCGCGGGATTTTAAGCGATTCAACGACAATCACAAGACTGCCCGCCATTAAGATCAGGCCCATAATAAAGTCGGCCTTCGGCATTCCATTGTCTTTCATGATGCTATTGCGCCCCTTTATTTACAGATGAATCCAAACGCTGCGGGGTCTTTTTTAGCCAGGCCGATCTCGTGCATAATGCAGTTGACGTTGTTGCCGGTGGTTTCAGATATCTTTAGAGCTTCTTCACCTTTGTAGTTGACGACGGCCGATGCTTTTTCTTTGGCCAGGCGTTTGATGGAGTCGGATGCGGCCGCGGCATCGAAGGCTTTGTTGATGGCGTCGACTGCATCCTGCGGCGTATCTTTGGGAATGTAGAGTCCAAACAGATACTGCAGGGGTGCATGGTCGGGAATGAACTGCATCACCGGCGGCACTTCCCCGTAGCCGTCTATTACGAGGGTCTGGGTGGACATATTGGCCAAAGCCCGCAGTTTCTTGGCACGCAGCATATCCGCCGCTTCCATGGACAACTGCATGACCACTTCGGTTTCGCCTTTGACGGTGGACACCACTGCCGGATATCCGCCTTTGTAGGGGATGTGGCGATATTCGATCCCGGTGGCCTTGCGAAATGTTTCAGCCGCCATATGCCCGCCGGCGCCGACCCCGGCCGAGGCAACCTTGACCTGACCCGGCCGTGCCTTGAATTCGGCCACAAGATCATCGATCGTCTTGATTTTTGAGTCATACGGTACACAGATAACCGGCGCCGTCATCATGGCGTAATAGTGAATCCAGTCTCTGTGAGAGATATTGGGCAGCAGATCCAAAACCTGATAGGTGATCACGCTGCCGTCCGCGTTACCGGTCCAGGTATAACCGTCATGTTTGGCTTCATAAGCATTTTTCATGCCGATGGAGCCGGACCCGCCGGGTTGATTGATTACCGGGATTTTTTGACCAAGGACTTTTTCCATCTCACCGGCCAGGGTGCGACAGGTTTGATCGGTCGCTCCGCCGGCCGACCACGGTACAATCAGTGTAATCGGCCTTTGGGGTTGCCATTCGGCAGAAGCGAGACCTGCAGAACAAACCATTGACAGGATGACGATAAGGATTCCGATTTTTTTCATTGCATTTCCCCCTTTTCTTTTTGTAAAGTTAATAAAAAAAAACTCCTCTGCCATTGTAACGACTGCATTATTCTTATGAGCCGGTCGTCTGCCAAATCAGGCTCAAGCACGATAAATGGGTCAAATACCTTTGTCAAGAATTAAGTCGTCGAACTTCCTATTCAGTCAAACGGAGAAAAAATGAAAATTGAAGTTTTTAAAACCAAAAGGGGATGCGGGGTCGCAGCAGCTGACAGAGGAGCAGAAATTTTAAAGCAGGTCATCGCCGCTCACGGCCGGGCAAGTTTTATTGTCGCCACCGGAGCCTCCCAGTTTGATTTTCTAAAAGCCATGACAGAAAAAGAGGGAATCGATTGGCGACTCACAACGATGTATCATTTGGATGAATATATCGGCATGAACGCAGATCATCCTGCCAGTTTTCGCCGCTATCTCAAAGAGCGCCTGATTGATGTGATTCAACCGGGCACGGTCCATCTTATTCAGGGCGAGGCTGATGATCCTGCCGCCGAGTGCCGGCGAATCAACAACATCATCGCCCGGGATAAAATTGATGTGGCGTTTGTCGGGATCGGCGAAAACGGGCATCTGGCGTTCAATGACCCACCGGCGGATTTTGATACCGAATTACCGTATATTGTCGTGGAACTGGATGATGCTTGCCGGCAACAACAATTCGGCGAAGGCTGGTTCGCATCCCTGGACGAGGTTCCCGACACGGCAATTTCAATGTCGATTCAACAAATTATGAAATCGAAGACAATTATTTGTACGGTTCCGGATAAAAGGAAAGCGCGGGCGGTGAAGCAATGTTTTGAGGGGCAAGTTTCTCCCCTGCATCCAGCGTCTATCCTGCGGGAGCACCCCAGGGTCCTTGTTTACCTCGATGATGATGCGGCGTCACTTTTAAGCTCAGTTGGCGTAAATTACTCGTAACATTTCTTCTAAACTTTATCCTTGTTTTACTTGCAACATGTTGCCAGAAAAACCACGACAAAAGCCTGTATAGCGAAAAGCGTTCAACTAAGTCATTCCACCACCACCGGCTTTATGGTGAGAGCGCCGATAGCGGCCATGCGATCGCATATTTCCCTAAACATCGCTTCATCGCGATAAACACCGATAATGGCACCGCCTGAGCCGGCAAATTTGGCGCTGGCGCCGCAGCGACGGGCCGTCTCGACCATATTGATCTGCCAGGAGGGCAGTTTGTAAATACTGCGCCGGGTGTCGAAGTTTTCGTCGATCAACGCGGACAATCGCTCCCAATCACGGCTGAGCAGTGCTTCGCGGCCCTGGAAAGTTAACCGGCCAAAATGCTGCATGGCATTGACAACCAGAGATTCACCGCAATCATAGCGACCACGGATATCATTGTGAAACGTCTCGGTCGGTTCACTGAGCTCGTCATGATAGGCCACATAAATGGGGGGTAAGAGGGCCGGATCGAGCCTCTCGTAAGCATAGAAGGTTACCCCGTCTGCCACGCGCTCGACCAACCTGTCAAAATCCATGTAAACCATGCCCTCATAACACTGAATCACCCGATCCTGTAGACCGGCCGAAATCCCGAGCTCTTCAGTTTCGACCGACAGCACAACAGAAGGTTGTTGCGCCAGCGGAATCTCAACTCCGTAAAATTTCATCAAACAGCGCAGGGTGGCGACGATAATGGCGCTCGATCCGGCCATCCCGACCTGGCGCGGAATGTCCGTTTCATAGCGCACCGAGAAATTTCGATCGTGAAGCTTTAAATTGCGCTCCCGGCAATAATCAACAAAGCGTTTAATGGTTGCTTTGACAAGTCGGATACCCCCATAATACCCGTGTAATCGCACATCTTGAACCAAATCATGGATAGAGCGGAAACCAGCCCGATCATCTCCTGACTGAACAATATCGACCGAGTCCCACTCATACAAGACAACTTGGGCCCGGAAATTTCGCACGCTAATCGCGATGGTTTTACCGTTGTAGCCATCGGACGGATTACCAAGAAGCCCGGCCCGGGCATAGGCGCGTTTGCGAATGATATCCATACCTATAGGATACTTTCCAGATGTAATCGAAGTGCAGGACCGCATTTTTCATCGGCCAGGGCAAACTCCACAAATGCACGGAAATACGAGTCAAAATTTCCAACATCGAAGCGACGCTCATCGGCACCCAGGCGCACACCGTAAACTTTGCCACCATTCTGGATAATCAGACGGATTGCATCGGTTAGCTGATATTCACCTCCGGCGCCGGGTTGGATCTGCTCGAGGGCTTCAAATATGTCGGGGGCAAAAATATATCGCGCTGCAATCACCAGGTTGCTGGGCGCATCATCAACTCCCGGTTTTTCGATAACGTCTTCGAGCTCGAAGATGTCACCGTCTTCCTTGGGTTTGGCGACGCCGTAATGGGATACCCTGTCACGCGCTACCTCGGTAAATGCAATTACCGCCTCAGCCTTCTTCTCCAGAAAACATTGGGTCATGCGTCTCAAAACGCCACTCTGAGCATTCAGTCCAATGATGGAGTCACCCAACGCAACCGCAAACGGCTGATCGCCGACAAAGGGTTGAGCACAGGCGACGGCATGCCCAAGACCCAGTTGCCGGCGCTGCCGGGTGTAGAAATACTGAAGCGGTGCGCGTTCAAAGCTGAGTTCAGCCAGCAAATCTTCTTTGCCGTTTTGCCGCAACACCTGAATCAATTCATTATCAAGATCGAAATGGTTTTCTATTGAAGCTTTGCCGGGGCCGGTAATGAACAATATGCGCTGCATGCCGACGTGCGCCAATTCTTCCACCACATACTGTACGACCGGTTTGCGGCCGACCGGCAGCATCTCTTTTGGCTGGGATTTGGTGGCCGGCAGAAGCCGTGTGCCCAAGCCGGCCACCGGCACAACCGCAATGTTGATGTCCATTTATATATCTCCATTTCTGGGACAATGATTACCTGTGTAATAAAGAAAATGACCGTTAGGATTAAACGGATAAAAAAATAGTTTGCTTTGAGCTTCAAGTCAATACTCAATATGTGCTTCACGTCCCGTTTCTTTTAACCCATCATTCCATAATTTCCACCATTCCCTTATTCCAATAGTGAGCGCAGCGAATTTGCTCGGAGTCTCATCCTTCTTGACAAAAAAACAAAGTCCATCTAAACTTTAACATTTAAAAATAAGACTCCTACCGGCCTTGGCCCCAAATTCCCCGCCCCATACGTCGCGTTTTCATCTGTGGCATATCGGCTGGCAGCGCTGCTGCCCAACCGGGTATCTGTCGCTGCCAGGTTAAATAAACGTCTCGCAATTCCTGCAACCAAATGAAAATATGAGGTGGTGTTTGAAGCTTGAGTTTTTTACTTCAATCATGGAATAATGGAACGCTGGGGTAACTTGATAGTATAGGAATTTCCTTTTTTGGGGACACGGATGAACACGGATTACCAGGATATTAAAGCTAAAAAAAATCCAATATCTGTGGAAATCTGTGAAAATCTGTGTCCTAATTTAAAATTCCTCGTTGAATATGTAAACGTCAGGACTTTAAGAGATTGAAATACATCATCTATCGATTTTTTAA
>JBAVYC010000794.1:0-3288 GCA_049698595.1 Desulfobacterales bacterium
GCCCCTCAATGGTCCTGAGTTCATCACCGGCCTTTTGCTGCCCGGGCAGCGAAGACAACAGTCCCTCGGTGTACGGATGCAGGGAGTCATTGAAAATCTTCTGCACCGGGCCCTGCTCAACGATAAGCCCGGCATACATTACCGCCACCCGGTCGCAGGTTTCAGCTACCACTCCCAGATCGTGGGTGATCATGATAATCGCCGTGCCCGTCTCTTCTTTCAACTTCAGCATCAAGGACAGAATCTGGGCTTGAATGGTCACATCCAGCGCCGTGGTGGGCTCATCGGCAATCAGTACCTCCGGCCGACAGGACAACGCCATGGCAATCATAACCCGCTGCAGCATCCCGCCGCTGAGTTCATGCGGGTATTTCTTCAGCAGCCGGTCGGGGTCCGGCAGCCGCACCAGTTCAAAGACCTCAACCACCCGGCGGCGAGCCTCCTTCTTATTCTTGTTCTGATGAATACCGATCACATGGCCCACCTGATGGCCGATGGTGAACACCGGGTTCAGCGAGGACAACGGGTTTTGAAATATCATCGACATCCGGCGACCGCGGATACGCCGCAGCTCGGCATCGCTTTTCGCCAGCAGGTTATCACCATCCAATAAAACCCGGCCGGCGATAATCCGCCCCGGATCGGGAACCAGGCCCATGGTGGAGCGCACGGTCACCGACTTGCCGCAACCGGTTTCGCCCACGATGCCGACCACCTCGTTCCGATTCACCGTCAGGTCGATTCCGTCCACGGCGCGCACCACACCGTTATAAGTAAAAAAATGGGTTTTAAGATCCTGTATTTCGACAATCGGTTTAGCCATACCGTCAGTCCCTGACCTTGGGGTCGAGGATGTCTCGCAGACCGTCGCCGACCAGATTGAAGGCCAGCACGGTCACAAAGATAGCCAGACCCGGGAAGGTTACCGTCCACCAGAAATCAAGGAAGTAGGCCCGGGCGTCGGTGATCATCAGCCCCCATTCAACGGTCGGCGGCCTAGCCCCCACGCCGATAAAGGACAGCCCGGCCGCGGTCAGGATCGTGTAGCCCATGTCCATGGAGGCCTGGATGATGACCGGCGCCATGGAGTTGGGCAAAACGTGTTTGGCCAGGATGCTGAACCGGCTCACACCGATGGATCGGGCCGCTTCGACATAGAGCTGCTCCTTAACTGTCAACACCTGGGCCCGCACGATCCTGACGTACCAGGGAAACCAGGCCACGGAAATGGCGATCATGGCGTTGGTGATTGACGGCCCCAGGGCGGCAGCGATGATCAGGGGCAGCAACAGCGATGGAAAGGCCAGAAAAATATCGCTGATGCGCATGATAATATCGTCGATCCTGCCGCCGAAGTATCCGGCGACAAGCCCCAAGGGCACCCCGATCACCAGGGCGATGGCCAGCACCGTTACCCCGATCTTGATGGACATCCGGGCTCCGAAGACAACCCGGGTGAAGATGTCCCGACCCAGGGCGTCGGTGCCGAAAAAGTGATCCATGGACGGCGGCTTGAGCTTGGAACCGAATTTGATGGAGTATTTGGCGTCCTCCGGATAAGGGGTGATCCAGGGGGCGAACACCGCGGCGATGACCAGCATAACCACCACGCCCAGGCCGATTAAAAACAACGGGTTTTTCTTGGACAGATGAATGAAATAGCGCAGCCGTTCCCAGCGGGGATAGTTATGGGCGATGATGACTTCAGCCATGGCTTAACCCTTGTGGCCCGGATGCTTGATCCGCGGATCGACGAAGAAATAGATCAGATCGATAATTAAGTTAATGGTCAGATAGGTAGCGGCGAATACCAGAGTCGAACCGACGATACCTGGAAAATCGTTGCGGGTAATGGACAGTACAATGTAACTGCCCAACCCCGGCCAGTCAAAGATCGATTCCACCATAACCGAACCGCCCAACATCAAGCCGTAAGCCAGGCCGATGATGGTGATGGTCGGGATGAGGGCATTTTTCAGGGCATACTTGTAAAGAATAGTCCGCCGGCTGACGCCATAGGCGGTCGCGGTTTGGACGTAATCCTCGCGCATGACTTCCAGCATGGAGGAGCGCGTAA
This sequence comes from Desulfobacterales bacterium, assembly GCA_049698595.1. GTDB lineage: Bacteria > Desulfobacterota > Desulfobacteria > Desulfobacterales > JAFDCJ01 > JAFDCJ01. The sequence goes on from JBAVYC010000794.1 coordinate 2,078, forward strand.
TCCGGGTCACAATGGCCAGCGAGGCGAAGGACATGGTCAGCGCCGGCAGAGCCATGTACTTGATCGAGCTGATTAAGGCCGCCCAATTGCCGGTCACTATAGAGTCGAAAAGGTAAAACCCGGTAATGGACGTAATGGGATGGTCGATCAGGACCATCGAACCGATTCGGCCCTGTAGCGGGAACCAGCCCAGATTTCCGTGCAGCGTTATCTGCAGAATCATGCCCAGCCAGAAGACCGGCATGGCCACCCCGGAGATGGAAAAAGCCCGGCTACCGTGGTCAATGGGCTTGTCTTTGCGGATGGCTGAAATTACGCCCAGGGGTATGCCGACGATCAGGGCCATGAATATGGACACGCTGACCAGCTCGAAGGTGGCCCCGTATCTGCGGCCGACCTCCTCGAGCACCGGCTGCTTGGTCCGTATTGACACGCCCAGGTCACCCCTCAGCAAGTTGGCCATATAATCCAGATACTGGACCAACAAGGGCCGGTCCAGGCCGAGTTCCTTGCGGGCGGCATCTAACTGCTCCTGGGTGTGTTTGGGACCGGCCCACATGGCCGCAGGATCTCCAGGGATGACCCGGGATACAAAAAAGGTGAGGGTGCAGACCCCGAACAGGACCAGCAGGGTGAACGCCAGCCGTTTTCCGATATATTTTTTCACTAGTATTTGTAAATCATCACTAACAAGTTGAAGTAAAAAGCAGCTGCTCTGCCTAGTACTGAAACTAACCTTTTAATATTTTTGCCTCCGCAAGCCGGCATCGAACGAAGCGAGAGGGTTGCGGAGGCAAAAAATTCCTACTTTCTGTAAAGATCGTAGATCCTCGCAATGTTGTATGACGGATTATAAACGAAGCCGCCGATATCTGCTCTATGGCCGGCCTGGTCGTTCACGTCGGCATAGAAAACAGCCACAGCATCGTCGACCAGCATCTTCTGGGCCTTGCTATACAGCTCGATCGCCTTGGCTTTGTCAACACCCTCGGCAGCCGCTCCATCATCCACCAGTTTGTCATACTCCGGATTGGCGTAATGGGACAGGTTGAACAAGGCTTTTTTCTCCGTCCGCCACATACCGATCAGCCAGTCACTGGGGGTCGGGTAGGTCGGCCACCAGGCCATGGACTGCAGGTTGGGAGCAGTCTCCAGTTTTTTAGCCTTGTCCCAGATGGTGCCCCAGGGTCCGGGCAGCAGTTCCACGGTGA
>JBAVYC010000795.1:0-2612 GCA_049698595.1 Desulfobacterales bacterium
AATGTATTCTGTCTATTATAAAAAGACAGCGCACAGCGCTTCCATCCTTCGAAATTCGATATTCGTTATTCGATATTCTGCGGTTCTGCGGTTCGCTTTTAACTTGGCGTAGTTTCATACGAGTCTATTGGACGCTAGCTCTTCACCACCCCACGTTACGGGACTACCCGTTGACCGAAAAACTGCTGTCGTAGTTAATCTCCCGATTGCGCGAGAAAAACCCCACGTCGAGCACCCGTCCGATATGACGCAGCTTGAACTGAAAAGGTTCTTTGTCATGATCCAGGCCCTTTTCGCAGGCGTCGATTAATTCCGCCATCATGGCGCCGGCTACCGGGGCGTTTTTATACTGGTTGCCGCTGCTGCCGATGGCCATATAAAAGCCCTTCATGCTTGATTTATCGTAGATTGGAATCCAATCATCGGAGCAGTCATAAAGATCGCAGGTTCCCCGGGGCTGATTGGGAATCTGCATGCTCGGCACGCGCTTGGCACAGCGGTAGGTTTGGGCCTTCCACTGGGCATCTGAAAGTTGATTGTCCCTCCCGGTTTCTCCCTGGCCGGCATAAAATTCGTCCGGGTCGACCCACTCCTGGGGATCACACTCAGGGTCTTCGCTGCCGATCAGAAACATGTTGCCGGCTTCCGGGCGGTAGTAGCAGGCAATGTCCCCGTCGGAGGTATGGTAGCCTTTTCCCAGATAATCGTATCCTTCCGGCGACGGACAGTGCATAACCTCGTGGCGCAGCGCTTTGGTTTTGATGTTGCACTCCTCGTAAACGCCTTCGGCCATTTGATTGATTTTGTATGAGTGCGGGCCGGCCACGTTGACCACCACCGGAGCATCGATCTGGGTGCCGTCTTTAAGCGTTACACCCAGCACCTGGTTGTCCCGGCTGCGGATATCCACCACTTCGGCATTGAAGATAAACTCCCCGCCTTTGGCCTCGGCAGCCCGCATAATGTTGTGAGCGGACAATTCCGGATCGTTGACATAACCGCCTTCCGGGCAGAACAGGGCACCCTCGAGTTCCTTGGTCGGTTCGTTAAAAAACTCGGGGTCCTCGGGGCGTCTAACCGGCCAGAACTCATGTAAATCATAAACCGGCACCATTTCATTGATTTTCTTATTGTCCCATTCTTCATAGGCGACACCAACGGCATCGTAGTGTTTTTTAACCTTGCGCCAGTCGTGGCCCTGGGATTTAAGCAAAATGGAACCGGTATTCTGGTACTTGGCCAGGCCTTTCTCATCTTGGACGTGATCCAGGTAATTTTCCCAATCCAGCCAGTACTTGAAGCCCTCATAAGCGAAGGCCACCCCATCTTCGGTGGAGTAGTGGGCCCGCACAATGGCACAGGATGCGGCGGTCGAACCCTGACCGGCGTCGGTCAACTTATCGATGCCCAACGTTTTGTAACCCATTTTGCAGAGCTCATAAGCAATGGGCGCACCAATGACCCCCACCCCGATGATAATGGCATCATACTTTTTGTTCATGGTAATACCTCCTGTTTTATTTCAATTCCAGTTAACCCGACAACTCACCAATCCAGCCGCTGAAAGCATTCTCACCGGCAGGACGCAATCCGAATTCCTCCCCCGCATCAAGGATCGCCGCAGTCATCGACCCGGCATATCCCCTGGAACAGGTCATGAGAATCCCGCATCTTGCCGGAGTCTTTTCCAGGGTGACAATTTGGCAGGGAACATGCGAAAACGGACCTTGCAGTAAAAAAGGGGTCTCTTTCAGCGGGTCTAAAAAATCGAGCGCCGTTAATTTTTCCGTTATTGCAAAAATTTCCTTACCAAAAAGCGCCAAAAACACAGTTACATCGGTTACCTCTGTAAACGCGGGACCTTCGGGATCATCCGGTTTTTCACCCGCCAGGTGCCATATCGAGGCCTGGGTGCGGTTCATGCGATTTATCAGAATACCTTTATCCAATATGCATTGGCCTGGAGCATCAGGGATATGAATCCCCCAGGGCTGCACCTTGGCAATTTCCGTGTCTTGTAAATCCCATCGCGATCGGTGGCTTAAATCGATCACATAAGGCCCGGTTTCTTCAGCGTCATATTCCAGAGCGACGGACCAGTTGTCGCGCATTTCCGTTTTCGCCGGTTGGGCGTCAAATGATACCGGGGAACGTCTGATGATATTTTCCATGATACCTACCTCAAATGAAAATTGAAGATTGAAGATTGAAGATTTGATGAATCGCTACGCTCTATCTGTTTTTATAAAATCGACAGCATTCCACAAATATTCAATCGAAAATATTCATTCCCTTAGCCGTTTCCCTTGCGGATCATAAAAAGGAAGCGCTGCCACGGTCGCATAGAGATGCCGGCCTTCGCATTCATCTTCATAGATCTGCAAGCGCGTGCCCTCCCCGGCCAGTGCTGAATCCACCAAAGCCAGCCCGATGCTCTCCTTCAATCCAAAACTAAACCGTGCAATGCAGACATAACCCCTGATGGAATTATCGACAATAATAGAGCCGTCTTTGGGCGTACGAGAAGAATTTTCCATTTTAAATCCTACCAATTTAAAACGCCCCTCCTGTTTTTCGGTCTGCTTCAGTGCCAATGCACCCACAGTTTTTGC
>JBAVYC010000796.1:0-1811 GCA_049698595.1 Desulfobacterales bacterium
CCAATGCACTGACCCTCGATGATGCCATTGACAAGGTCATGAGCATGGCCGACGCCGCCTGGAAAACCAACCCGGACCTAATGGTTATCTGTCACGGCGGCCCTTTTGACGAACCGGATAATGTCGGCATCGCACTTGAAAAAATGCCGGGAATCATCGGATTCTACGGTGCGTCCAGTGCCGAAAGGCTGCCGACCGAGCGCGCCATAAAGGGACAGGTGGAGGCTTTCAAAGCACTCAAGTTGGCCCCCAAATAGGCTGACGGTGCGCCATCCCGCCAGTGGAAGTTACCATATGAAAACAAAGGGTTCAGGTGTTCAGAACGCTGGTGGTTCGAATCAGCATGATCAGAATGATATTTTTCCTTTAACCATACACTCCTTTCAAAAAAACAAGCTCTTATCTATGGCAAACGGTATCGAATTCAGGCTCTTCGTAAGTTCCACATTCGCCGACACAACCGTCGAAAGGAACGCGCTTCAGAAGCATGTCTTCCCCCGGCTGCAGCAGCTGTGCGCGGGCCGGGGTGCACGATTTCACGCCATAGACCTGCGCTGGGATGTGACCGCAGAAGCCGCTCTCGACCAACAAACCGTCAATATCTGCCTCGACGAAGTGCGTCGCTGCCTGGCGACGGGCCGCGCACCCAATTTTCTGATCCTGTTGGGGAATCGTTACGGTTGGTTGCCACCGCCACCGCAGATCCCCGCCTCGGAGTTTAGTCGCTTACTCGATCGGATCGATAAGGCGTCGCAACGCAAACGACTTCTCAAGTGGTATGAATATCGCCCCCATGGGTCGCCGTGCAGCCATCATGGTAGAAGAGAAGCGCGTCAAGGTTTTCGACACACGAACGCTGGCGATACTCGAGGAGCATAAGGTGCGGGACTGGAGCTACGGGGGCGTTGCGCTTTGTGATGAAGAGAGCACGTTTGTCGGCAACTACGGCTATGTCGAAAGGTTGTCAGTGCGTGAGGACAAACGGCGTTGGCGCCGGGAAATCAAAGATGTTCACTCGTGCTATACCGCTGCTTGTGTGTCCAACGACGAGCGTTGGTTGATAGCATGGACTTCGGACGCCAATCTGGCCGCCTGGCGGCTTGACAACGACAAACGCTGCTGGGTCCAAAAGACCGGCGCCAAGAAGAAACCGGAAACACTCGCCATCAACATTTCATTGCAAACGTCCCGGCTTCTTGTAGCCGGGGCCTACGGATCGCTAACCTTACGAGACCTGGAAAGCGGCAAGACAATCCGCCGGCTGCCCGGACATCGCGGTCGCGTCCACGACGCCGTATTCACCCCGGACGGTGCACGGGCCGTTTCGGTGGGAGAAGACAGGCTTATCAGGATCTGGGACCTCGCGACATTCGAGAACACCGACATTCTCGAGGGTCACGATGCGACGATCCGCTGTGTGGCGATATCGCCCGATGGGGCTTTTGCAGCGACGGGTGGTGAGGACGATACGCTTCAGATCTGGAGCCTCGAGACCGCAGAGCGCGTCGCTTGCTATTTGGCGGGCAGCGACATACGTGGCTGCGCTTTCACCGGCACTCGCGAGATTATCGCTGTGGAGCGGCTGGGAGTACGTTTGCGGTTCAAGCTCGTGAGTAGTTAATTCTCTCAATCGAGGCGGATCAGCCACCATGTCGGTCGTTTATTTTTAAGAAATTTATACCCTAAAAAATTCAGGAGATTAAAAAAAGGTTGATACGCACAAACACGGATGTTATCAAAGGCGCAACTGCGCAAAATATGCTCATAAGAGCAAAATTAAGCCAAGGTTCAGCAGCCATATTATTAAAGAA
>JBAVYC010000797.1:0-11183 GCA_049698595.1 Desulfobacterales bacterium
TAACAGGCCCTACATAACGTGTGAAGTTCAAATTATTGCTTCTATCAAAAATAAGAAAATAGTTAAGGCCTGGGAATCCAACACCCGATTTGATTTATCGGATTACGTAGATGGAGCTTGGGACGAAGGGAATAACTGTAATAGCTACGAGGACCCGGTCATTGAAGAAAAAGTAACATCACGGATAAATAATGTTGATTCCGACTTTACCTGTCCTTTGATACCTGAATACTGCTTAGCATCTCAGGAAAAATATGGTTACTATGCCAAACATGTTTTGCACCCCTACTGCCTTATTGTAACTAAAGAATGAATCAAGAAGGCTGACATGCGTTTGAACTTCGAAGAACTGGATTATCAGCAAACAGCCCTTGGCGAATTGATTCTGCGGCGGCGGCATGCCATGGAAATGGACGGGCGGGAGGTATTCGAGGTGAAACTCAATGATGAATACCTTATGTCGTCCCTGTTTCATGTAGGCGAAGTGGCGCTGGCCGATCTCGGGTTGGCTGCGCTTACAGGCGCAGACTGGGATGTTGTCATCGGGGGACTGGGTTTGGGCTACACTGCGGCGGCGGCCTTGAAATATGATCAGGTCGCGCGCCTGATTGTGGTGGAGGCACTGGCTCCGGTGATTGATTGGCATCAGCGTGGACTTGTTCCCAATGGCAGATTGCTTTCGGAAGATGGGCGCTGCTGCTATTACCATGGGGACTTTTTTACGCTCGCGCGGGGCGACGGCTTCGACCCGGGTGATCCGGGACGCCTGTTCGATGCCATCCTGCTTGATATTGACCACACGCCTGATGCCCTGCTTAATCCCAGCCACGCAGACCTCTATTCGGAAAAGGGCATGCTGCGCCTGCGAGCATTCCTCAGACCGGGGGGCGTGTTCGGGTTGTGGTCAAATGACGCGCCGGACAGGGGCTTTTTGGCCATTCTGTCCAGTGTTTTCGATCAGGTTGATGGACATGTCGTCGAGTTTGCAAATCCGATTCAGGACAAAACGGCGACGAATGGGGTATACATCGCGAAGGTTGAGAAATAACCTTAACCGGATGCTTGATAACTCAATCGGCGGCAAGTATTTTTATTGTTCGGCGGAGGGCTTTGGTGAACTATTCTAAAAACTTTCGAATCGTGCGCGGACAGGAGTGCCGGGACGATCCTTGTGCGGCGCTGCAGGAATTAGCAGTTCAAAATTACGGGCCTTCATCTGCACTTCCGGCTTCACTCCTTCGAGGATGGTATGAGAAAAACACCTCCATATTTAGAATTGCCATGACATCAGAAAATCTGGTTGCCGGATATATCTCATCCCTACCCCTATTTGAGACAATATTTGAACGGACGCTGGATCCTGATTTCGAGGAAAAGTTTATTACCGCGAAAGATATCGATACCTCATTGTGTTCCTCTGACGGTGGGGTTTTCATCTCTTCGATAGTGGTCGCTCCCGAATATCAGAAACACACTCCCACTTCGCTACTCCTGCGTCTGGCACTTATAGATGATCTCATTCGTGAATGCTCCAGGGAGAAAAAAGCGGTTCGGATCTCCGCCCAGGCACTCTCGACAAAAGGCGAGGCTTGCATGGGATCTCTCGGGATGAAGGCCCGCGGCTTCACAACTACGGGATGGAAAATTTATTATGGCAAGTTAGGGAGGGCCGGACGGCACCGTGTCCGGAAAGAGCTGCAGCAGAAAATTGCATCCCGATTCAAAGGAGCGGGATAAGAGATCCCAGGGGGTTACGTCTAGTGATTGGTATAAATGAATTTTCCGGCTACCGAAACAGGTCTGTAGCCAAAAGCCGGCTTAACATTACGATATCGCTAATTGGGCAACCCGCTCGACCGCCAATTCGGCTGAGCTGACCGCACCTTCCATCCAACTGGAAATGAAACTTAAGTACGGGTAGCTGTTTACGCTCCCTTTTTATGTACGTTGCCCCAATCACCGGAAGATGAAATCATTGGATGAAGGATATCGTACATAATAAGACATTGCGTTTAGGGATCAAGATAATCCTGCCCAAATTTTACTTGAATTGTCGGCCGATGGTAATATATTGAATAATAGCTTGCGATTATCCCGTCACCATCTGCCGCAGTGGGGCTCTCGTTTCCGTTCAACATAAACGTCGATCGGAATGGTGTAAAATGATTTATTTCAATAAACATCTGGTTAGACCCCAACGATGCAACATTGGGGAAGACTCTCTTTGTAGGACATAATATTGATATGAAAATTGGAAAAATATTCGGCTGGACAGCTTTCTCGATTGGAATACTTATCATTGTATTTATTGTGGCCGTTGCGGTCGTCATGAAACTCGGCGTTACGATCAATCTGGACGGCATCAGAAGTAAAGTGGATGCGGCCGCCACAAAAGCGCTCGGTCGGGATATCACCATCGAAGGCGCGGTAGAACTGGTTGTTTCTTTTCAGCCGGGTCTCGAAATCCAGGGCGTCCAAATCGGCAACCCGGCGGGATGGCCGCAAGGCAACCTGGCCCGCGCGGAACAGGTGCGCGGAGAAATTGATATTATTCCCCTGTTGCGCGGTAAAATCCAGATCGGTGAAGTCAGAGCCGAGGGTGTCCTGCTTTCTCTGGAAACAACCGACAGCGGCGAAAAAAACTGGGCGTTTGATATAGCGTCCGAACCGCAACCGGCGGAGACTGAAGCGCCCGCCGCCCGCGACACGCAATTTTCGGTAGAGTTTGTCGAACTGCGGGAACTGGCATTATATGATGTGGCCGTCATCTATCGCGACGGCGGATTGAAAAAAAGCTATGAATTTAGGCTCGATGGCCTGGACGGAACGGCAGTGTCGGGAGCGCCCATGGTATTCAGTATCTGGGGTAGTTTTCAGGTAACCCCGTTCAATTTTACCCTGAAAGGGGATCCTTTGGAAGAACTCCTGAACCCGGCAGACTCTTGGAAACTAATGCTTTCCGGCAAAATCGGCGAAAGTCCGATTCAGGTCAACGGCTCGTTTCAGCCGAAGGACCAGGCCGCCGAGGCATCTCTGCAGATTAGTGCCGAAAACGTATCACTTGGCGGATTATTCAAAGAACTGGGGATCAGCGACAGTATGGTGGTCGATCTCAACCGCTTCGGTGTTGAAATTGACCTCCGGGGCGGAAATTTGAAAGAAATCATCGAGCAGTCAAATTTCAGTTCAACCCTCGAAAACGGCCGTTGGTACTGGCCGGATCCTGAAAACCAGTTCATTATGGATTTTAAGATTATAAAAGGGGAAATCCGCTCATCGGCGCAAAAACCGATCGAGCTGGATCTGGAAGGTCTTGTCCAGGAAAGCCCCTTTGGGTTGTCTTTAAAAGGGGACCCGTTTGCCGAACTGGCCCTGTCAGAGAATCCGTGGGCCATGCAGCTAAGCGCAAGTTTTACCGATGCTGAATTTCGCGGCAATGCGCAGCTTGTCCGCCAAACTGAAATCCCCGAAGTTGTCTACGAACTTGTCTCGGAAAATGTCAACTTCGGCAAACTGTTGCAACAGTTAGGTTTCGCAGAGGGTATTGACGCTAGAATTGACAAGTTGCAGATGAATATCACTGCCAGGGGCCGCAACCCGCGCGAACTGATCGAATTGTCCGAGGCCAGGATAGTGCTTGAAAACAGCCGTTATGTGCAGCCGATAATAAATCGGCAGGAGGATCTGAAATTACTGCTGACCCAGGGAACGGTTCATTTGCCGCCTAAAAAACCGGTCATCATGGATATCAGTGGAAAACTTGACCGTCAGCCATATTCGGTCACCATTACCGGGGGGACCCTGGAGAGTTTGCTGCTGGCAGAAAAACCCTGGCGTATTGACATCGCCGGCAAATTTGCGCAGGCTCCACTGCAGGCTAGGGTAAACTGGATCCGGCCGAAAGATATTCCTGAAGCTCAAATTGACATTGAAACAGGGAAAATCGAGGTCGGAGACATACTGGATTGGCTGGGCATTGCCAGGGGCATCAAAGCCCATGTCGACAGTATGAAGGTCGCAGCCACGGCACGGGGCCGTAATCAACTGGAACTGTTGGCCAAGTCTGATTTTGAATATACGCTGAAAAATGGTCACTGGTCCCTGCAAAACCCCAACATGCAATCCAATATTGATGTCGTTATCAATGAATTCAGGATTAAACGACCGGCCGGAACCCCCATCAAACTGAATGCAGCCGGGCAGCTTGCCAAAATCCCCGCCGTAAAGGGTAACCCGCCGGTAAAATTTGAGATCCAGGCAAGCGCTCGACAGAAAACAACTGGTGGAACCACCACCGCAAAGGCTACCGACGCCGCAAAACGACTTTATGAATTGGATGTCAAGGGGAAAATTGCCGGAACCGGACTGACCCTCAAAGGATCACTGGATAAACGTCGTGACATACCCGTTGCAATATTGGATTTAAAGACGGGCTCAGCAAATATCGGGAGTATACTCAGCTGGTTGGAAATCGCCACGGGAATGGAGGCCAAAGTCGGCGCATTCGAGATGCACATCGCCGCCCGCGGCAACGAAATTGAAGAGGTGCTCTCACAATCCAACTTCAAAGCATCGATCAATAACGGACGCTGGATCCTGCGCGATCCCAACACCCAGGCCAGTGCGGAGATCGGCATCAGCAAAGGCAGCATTCAGGCGCTGGCCGGCAAACCGATCACCTTTGCCCTGGATGGACGGCTGAAAGAAACCCCGATAAACATCAATATTCATACCGAAACCCTGGCAGCTTTTGCCAAAAAAGTTGACCGGTTGCCGCTTAATTTTGACATTCAGGCAGCCGCAACCCAGCTAAATCTGACAGCCGAAGTGGCCCTGCCGGTCACCGCTAATACCATGGCCTTTGAGATGGATCTCAAGGGCGAAAAGCTGAACAGTCTGGATGGGTTGCTGGATGTATCCCTGCCGCCGCTCGGGCCGTATTCAATAGGCGGGCGGTTCGCAATGGATGCAAAAGGATACCGCATATCCGGATTTGAGGTCCGTGTCGGGCAGAGCGATCTTAGGGGCAAGGCCGTCCTGACCACGGCGGGCGCTAAACCCGATCTCAATATCGAACTGGCCACCAAAATCCTGCAAATCAACGATTTCGACTTCGGCGAATGGTCGGCAGTCGAAGCGGAAGCGCCGCAAACAGAAGCGGAAGACACTGCGGAAGCAGATGTTAAAATGCTTCTGAGCCCTGAGGTCATGCAATCGGTTGACGCCCGCTTGGCCGTCAAGGTCAAAGAGGTGCTTTCCGGCAAGGACACTCTGGGAGGCGGGTCCGTGCGGGTTGGTTTGAAAAATGGCCGCTTCGCTGTTGACCCGCTGCGGCTGGATATCCCCGGCGGGGCTGTCGACGTAAAATTTGCCTACCAGCCCACCGTTAAAGAGGTACTCGCAGAAGCATCTGCGAATATCCAAAAATTCGATTTCGGTATCCTGGCCCGTCGGGCCAAAGCCGACACCAAAATGAGGGGTTTGCTCAGCCTGGATGTAAATCTGATGTCAAAAGCGCCCCGTCTGGATGTCATCATGCACAATGCCAACGGACAAATCGACTTTGGCATCTGGCCCGAAGATCTTGAGGCCGGGATCATCGACTTTTGGGCCGTAAACCTGTTTACAGCCATTCTTCCCCAGGTAGACAAAGAAAAGACATCCAAAATAAATTGCATTATTGGTCAATACGGCCTGAAAAACGGTCTGCTGCGGGAAAATAAGATGGTTATCGATACCACCCGGATGCGGGTCAAAGGCGAAGCCAAGGTCGATTTCAAAAAGGGAGACGTCTACCTCTATCTGAAATCCAGCGGGAAGAAACCCGAGTTCTTCAGCCTGGCAACACCCATCGAAGTCAAAGGTAAAATTGCCGATTTTAACATCGGTGTCGCGCCGGGCGGTCTGATCGGAACGTCGATCAGGTTCATAACCAGCCCGCTGCACGTCCCCCTGCGGCGCTTGTTCAGTGAAAATTTGCCGCCCGACGGAAGTGATGTCTGTGAATCCCCACAAATAAGGGGCAAATGAATTCTTAAAAAAAGTCCTGCCGCCCCCCGACAAAAAAATGGAACAAACGACACCCAAATCGATTATTAAAAGGGGTTTAGGCCGGCGAGCGGCTTAACAAACCCTGACGTTCCAACAATGGGGCAAAATCAGCCCGCTGACCCTAAATCTCCGGACGGTCCCCGAACAATGGGCCGATTTCCCGCGTGCGTTTAAGTTCGAAAAACCCGGGCACACTGCCGGCGGCGATGATGGCATCCCAAAACTTCACCGCCTGCTTACCGGTAGGCGCCGGACTCACGACCGGACCGAAAAAGCCGGCCCCCTTGCCCCCATCAAGTACAATCAGCGGCACGCCGACGTCGTTACCGGCTTTGGCAATGGCCTGGTCCATATCGGTTTGGATATCGTCATCCCGGGTTTTGTCGTCAACGGATGCGGCCAGTTTGGTGGGGAAACCGCAATTTTGCAGGATTTCCTCTATAACTGATGGCTCATCGATGTCCTCCTGATCGTGGTGATAACTCGCTCCCATTGCGGTATATATCTTTCCTGCGCCATCGTTGCCGAATTCAGAGCGAACCGCTGCCGCCACGCGCAGAGCCTTCAGACCGATCTCATGCAATATCTTAAAATCCTCTTGAACTTCACGTCCCTTATTGATGAGCTTGAGGCTGAAAAACTTCCAATTTACGTAAATATGTTTTTGCAACCCGACGTCTATCATCCACCTGGATGTAATCCAACACCAGGGTCAGACCGGATCCCAGTAAAAATCCACACTGTCGTTAGTTTCGATCATTGCCGGCACCGCCTCCGCTATTTTATATCCTTTTATTTTCCATCGTGAACATGTAAGATTATGCTGATCTGCCTGACTGTGCAACAAAAAATTTTTAACTTTTGGTGATTTAAATGAGAACAACTAAGGTCGTACACATCGTATCTTGTCATGCTGAAGGAGAAGTTGGCAACGTCATCGTCGGTGGCGTGGCCCCACAGCCGGGTGAGAGCATTTGGGAGCAATCCCGCTGGATTGATAATGACCAGACATTACGCCGGTTCGTTTTTAATGAACCAAGAGGCGGTGTGTTTAAGCATGTCAACCTATTGGTACCGCCGAAAAATAAAAAAGCCGCTTTCGGGTTCATCATAATGGAACCGGAACATACACCACCCATGTCCGGCTCAAATTCAATATGCGTTGCGACCGTTTTGCTGGACAGTGGTCTGATTCAGATGGGTGAACCGGAAACATCTTTTTTTCTCGAAGCACCTGCGGGGCTGGTGCATGTTAAAGCCTACTGTGAAAATGGTAAGGCCAGGAGTATCGAGATTCAAAACGTTCCCTCATTTGCCGACAAACTGGGTGTCAAACTCGAAGTGCCCGGAATGGTTACCCTTACCGTTGACACCGCCTATGGTGGTGACAGCTTTGTTATCGTCGATGCACAGGCTCTTGGATTTAATATTGTTCCGGATGAGGCCCGCGAACTCGCCGAAGCCGGCGCGAAAATCACAGCGGCCGCCAATGAGCAAATCGGATTTCAACACCCAACCAGCTGCGATTGGAACCAGATTTCGTTCTGCCAGTTTGCGATGCCGATCGAACGCCGGGATGGAACTATAGCGGGTCGCAATGCGGTTGTCATCGATCCCGGAAAACTCGACCGCTCACCTTGTGGCACCGGATGTTCTGCGAGAATGGCGGTTCTGCATGCAAAAGGGGAAATGCATGTCGGAGATCGGTTCATCGGCTATTCCATTATTGGGTCAAGGTTCGACTGCACAATAGTGGACAGTCGCCGCATTGATAACGTGGTGGCCATTATTCCAACTATTCGTGGGCGCGGATGGATAACCGGTACCCATCAATTCATGTATGATCCGGAAGATCCATGGCCGCTTGGCTATCGTTTGACGGACACCTGGCCAAAGCGGGTAATTGAATAAAAATCGGAGGCTTATATGTTTGAATGGTTGATAAGTCCTGAAGCCTGGATTGCTTTGGGGACCTTGACAGCACTGGAAATCGTTCTTGGGATAGACAATATCATCTTTATCTCAATCCTGGTGAGCCGTCTACCCGAAAATCAGCGCAATATCGGCCGACGGGTGGGCCTCGGTCTGGCGATGTTCGCTCGGCTGGCCTTGCTGTTTTCCATCGTTTGGGTCATGGGATTGACGGCACCATGGTTCACGATATTTACCCGGGAAATTTCAGGACGCGATGTTATCCTCATTCTGGGAGGCTTGTTTCTTCTCGGCAAGTCAACCCATGAAATCCACCATAGCCTGGAGGGCGTGACCGAAAGCAAAGATACTACAGCTGCTGCAACCCTGGGATCCGTACTTTTACAGGTTGCAGTTCTGGATATCGTTTTTTCGCTGGATTCAGTCATAACGGCGGTGGGCCTGGTAAAGCATGTTTCTATCATGGCGGTTGCCATTATCCTGGCCGTCGGGGTTATGTTGATCGCAGCAAAAGCTATTGGGGATTTCGTCGATGCACATCCGACGATCAAGATTCTGGCGCTCTCGTTTCTGATTTTAGTCGGCGTTACATTAATCGTAGAAGGGTTTGATGTACACGTTCCCAAAGGCTATATCTATTTTGCGATGGCCTTTTCTGTCGGCGTTGAAATGTTGAATATTCGTATGCGCAAAAAAAAGGCGGTGCCAGTCAAGTTGCATAAACCGGTGCACCAATAAGGAGAAAATATGCGTACGGAACATCCAAATATCCTGTGCATCATGGCAGATCAGTTAACGGCGCCGGCACTGCCGTTTTACGGACATCCGATCGTCAAAACACCCCACCTTTCCGCTCTGGCCGCAGTGGGTGTTATTTTTGAGAATGCATACTGCAATAGCCCATTGTGCGCTCCATCGCGTTTCTCGATGCTGACGGGAAAACTGCCATCGCGTATCGGTGCTTACGACAATGCAGCTTATTTCCCCGCAGACCTTCCAACCGTCGCCCATTATCTGCGCGATTTGGGGTATCACACCTGCCTCGCCGGCAAGATGCATTTTGTGGGCCCGGATCAACTCCATGGATTTGAGGAGCGCTTAACGACCGACATATATCCGTCGGACTTTGGCTGGACGCCTGATTGGGAAAATTTTGCAGAGAGGCCGACATGGTACCACGATATGCTGAGTGTGGTGCAGGCCGGTCTGTGTGAAACGAGCAACCAACTTGATTTTGATGAGGAGGTGGCCTTCCATTCACAACGCAAATTATATGATCTAGCCCGGGGTGGAGATAAACAGCCGTTTTTCATGACCGTTTCTTTCACCCATCCCCATGATCCGTTTGCGATCAGCCGAAATCTCTGGAACAGATATAACCCCAAAGACATTGACATGCCTGCGGTCCCGCCAATTCCCTATGATCAGCTTGATCCCCATAGCCGGCGGCTTTATCACGTTTGCGCTGTGGGGGACTATGCCCAGACCGAAAAACGCGTCCGCAACGCGCGTCACGCTTACTATGGTATGATCAGCTATATCGATGACAAGGTCGGTCAGCTCTTACAGGTTCTGGACAGCACCGGTCTCAGAGATAACACCATCATTGTGTTTATCTCCGATCACGGTGAAATGCTGGGTGAACGCGGTTTGTGGTATAAAATGTCCTTTTTTGAATGGTCCGCCCGGGTACCACTAGTTTTCCACGCGCCGGGAAGATTTGCTCCGCGACGGGTAAACCAGTCTGTTTCTCTGGTGGATTTACTGCCGACCCTCACTGCGATTGCATTGAACGGTAAATCGCCGACCGCCACCGACACACTGGACGGTCATAGTCTGCTGCCGCTGCTTGAAGGCCGGGACGCTGAGAACTCAGCTACCGTCTACGGTGAGATGCTTGGCGAAGGGGCTGTGGCCCCGTTGCTGATGATCAGGCGCGGCCCTTACAAATACATTTACAGTCAACCCGATCCGGAACAGCTTTTTGATGTGGAAAATGATCCGCATGAATTGAACAACCTTGCCGGCCGCCCGGAATTTCAGGAATTGCGCCGGGAGTTTTACGCCGAATTGTTGCAACACTGGGATAAAGAGGCTCTTCACAAGCAAGTCGTCGCTAGCCAGCATCGTCGACGACTGGTTTACCGGGCATTGAGAAACGGCCACCACACCCCTTGGGATTTTCAACCCTATCAAGACGCTTCGCAAAAATACATGCGCAATCATCTGGATTTGGGTGTGCTGGAACGTACAGCCCGCTATCCCTCGCCTGAGGCGCCGCCGCCGGACGGCCCGGCGGTGAAAAATAAGTAATTTTTTGCGATCGGACAGCTAAATGATATGGAAATTTCCAGAAGTGATATGAAGCAGCTCTTGCAACCAGGTTGGCTATCGGGAGGTAAAAATGGCTAAAGCGCGTCTCTGATACGAGACCCGCTGATCCCCATAAAAACGGGATTAGATTCTCTCACCGGGTGTCCGTTTTTGTTACAGATGGTGTCCGCCATGGTAGAGGTCTCATCGAAAACCGGCCCACTGGACAGACATCGATGAAGGCTCTACTCCCCAGTGGTTAAGACGAGGCCTGTGAACGCTAACAGAAAGATTGGTTTGTAAAAAATAAAGGGCGGGCGTTTAAAATTAGACATGAGAATATCGAAGAATAATCCTGACAAAGCTGTTGCCCACCAGGGAGCCTTTTGATTTTCCCTTGTGTTGAATTTTTGAACAGCGCTAAAGAAACGGTCAATTCGCATCGTATTGTTAAAATCCCAGGTGATCTAAATTTTCCAGGTCTATCGCCGTGTATGAAGCAGTTCAAGAGCCCAGTTATCAGTTCTAATGAATCCTTAGGTCTTTAATCGTATGACTTCTTCAGCTTTTCCCTTAGATCGGCATACTCCTGATTTGAAACAGCGCCCTCATCCCGGGCATTTTTCAAATCTATTAGTTGTTGACCCAGGGTGGGTTGATTTTCAACTTTCTTACCCCCCGAACCTACGGCGATGCATGATACCATTGTAATCAATAGGGCTATGACAAGTAGAAAAACGATGGTTTTTTTCATTTTAATCCCCCTTTCAGTCGTTTTTGAAATTTCGAGCTTTCGTCATAATTTATTTGTTCCAGCACGCCCTCCGGTCAAACAGAGCTAAGCGGATGGATTAAACAGGGTTTGAGATTACAGAGCATTATCAACT
>JBAVYC010000798.1:0-1586 GCA_049698595.1 Desulfobacterales bacterium
GAATAACACGTGCAGACTGTATGGCATAGCGGCTTGACTAGCCCTGGAGGGACCTAATGTATACGCTGTTGGAAAATACTCCATTATCGTAGCAAAACTGCCCGACTCAGCAATATTTTAGGATAACTTTGCGGGCGCCAACCTGCAGTTTCCGCCAATTCTACCATGGTCTGGAATTCACTCCGGTTGACATGAAACTTGGGTTCAACATACAGCAGCCGTCCACCCGAATTAACCATTGACCGGCTTTCTCGGAAAAAAGCGTCGGGACTCGGCACTTCGTGGACCATGTAAAACGCCAAAATGAAGTCAAGTTTTTCAGTAATCCCAATTCGCTCTGGTTCGCAAAGATGATATCTAATGGTGTTGGTTATGTTTTGCCGCTTAGCCTTGGCCCTGAGTTTTTCCAGCATTCCCGCCTGCAGATCTACCGCGATCACCGTACCGTTTTTTCCAACCAGCTTAGCCAGCGTTACCGTAAAAAAACCAGGGCCGCAGCCGATATCCGCTGCGGTTTGCCCCGATGTCACCAGGCCGTCTAGTATTTTCTCCGGTTTTTGGATTAAACGCCTCAGTGAGGTCGATAAAAATCCAGCATGGGATGCCGGGCACACATGGTTATTCATTGGTTTCTCCTTCCTCTTTTGGTTTTTTGTATCCCGCCTGATCGGATTGTACGCCCGTGGCCAAATATTGTTTAGCTACTATACTAATTGTGCAAAAAAAGGGGTAGAGATTTGAATTCATTAATTTGACTATTTGGTTCTTGCATTAAGGCTCTGCGCCCAATTGTCCAAGAAAGCATCTAGCTGGTTCAGGAATTCTTCTAGAAAGGAAATATTTTCCCGACTTAGCCTGCTGAAATAGTCCATGAACCCTCCGTCCATGGTTTCATGCCAGTGTTTGTGCGCATAAAAAGCGCTTTTCCCTTTGTTGGTTAGGCAAAGGCAGGCCTTCAGACTGTTGACCGGGTCGGCTCGCTTTTCAATCAATCCTTTGGCATCGAGTTTTTTCAACGTTTGGGAAACTGCGCCTTTGGTGATCCCCAGCAGATCGGCTGCTTCGGTGACACTTAGGCCCTCCTGATCCCCGATGAGTTCCAGCAAAAAAATCTCCGAACGGTACAAAATTTCGGCGGTGCCGAAATGCCATGGCCGATTCTCTAATTCGGCCGTGCGTCTGACAAGACCCATGAATTTCTCGACCAAATGTCGCGGCAGATTTGTTAAGTGTTCGTCGCTCATTGATAACGATCAATGTATAGTAGCTAAACTATATTGTCAACACCTATTTTGGAAATTTATCTGTATATCCGAAAAAATTCACGGGTGGCACGGTGGGGATTGCCGTTGTTTGCCGAGTGGAATCGAAACATATGACGGTCATATGGCCATCAGGGTCCAGGGTGGGCGTTGCGCCAAAATTCACAGATAGAGGATATGCTCCCTCGGCGCGCCTTGAATACGGATCAAAATCCGGCGCAATCTTTGTGGATTTATTTACTTCCGTGACCCCTAGGCCAGTCTCCTTTGACCCGCAACCCGCAACTCGCAGCCCGCTCACTTCATCATCAATTGCGCCACCGC
>JBAVYC010000799.1:0-3724 GCA_049698595.1 Desulfobacterales bacterium
CAATTGTTCGAATGCTTCGTAATTTGCCGGGGTGATTAAAAGCGTCAAAATGGTCGCACTGATCAGGCCTGACACAAAGGCCGTTGCCATGGGGGCCCAGGAGATTGATTTGTTGGGGATTCCGATGGCCATCGGCAGCAGCCCGAGAGTGGTGGTGATAGTGGTTATCAGGACCGGTCGCATGCGGGCTGCACAGGACTCGATGATGGCGCGGCGCAAGTGTTTTCCCCGTCGCAGCCGCACGTTCATAAAGTCGATCAGCAGCAGCGAATCATTGACGGCCAGACCGGTCAGGCCGATAATGGCCAGAAAACTGCCGAGTGTGAAGGTGGTGCGGGTGATCAACAATCCGAAAACCACACCGATAAGGGCCATCGGAACCGACGAGATGATGATCAGCGGTTGGACATAGTCTTTGAACTGGGTTGCCAGAACCATGTAGATGGCCAGCAAGGCAATAAAAAAAGCCATGGTCAGCGATGCGTAGGATTTGCTGGTGGATTCAAATTCACCGCCATAGGCCAAGGTTATCCCGCTAAATTCATCTCCTTCGGATTTCACAAAATTATTGATCAGAACCTGCACCCGGGCCGGAGAAAGCCGGGAACCGGACTTGATATCGGCGGTCAGCGTTACGGTCGGCTTGCCTTTATAGCGTGAAGTTACATCGGGTTCGTTGACCGCTTTGACCTCAATTAAATCCCGCAATAAAACCGGGGCGGTGCTGTCTTCAACGACAGGTATACCGAGGATATCCAATGGCTCGGCCAGGCCGGTACCTCGGATATTGCCCATATCCAATGTGCGCGCAATCCGCACCATCAAATCGACTTCTTCATCGATCGTTCGAAACTTGCCCACGTATTGACCGTTTAAGGCGCCCGCTACCATCTGGGTGACCGTTGCCGGTCTCAGTCCGAATTCGAAAACAGCTTCCTGTCTGGGCACAAATTTGAACGTCTTGTGGAAATCCGGTCGGTTGTCGGCCAGATCAACCAGATCGGTTAGCGCCGGATTTTGCTGCATAAAGGCCCTCAGTCGGTCGCCGGCATCGACAGCATCTGCCAAAGTGGTTCCCGTTACCCGGATGTTGACCGCCTTGCCGGTGGGCGGCCCGTCGCTTTCTTTAAACACACGGACAATAGGAACCAAATCGCCGGCGGGAAATTTCTGTTGAACGAAATCAGTAAGCTTGCGGCGAATGTAATCCAGATGCAGCTGTGGGTCATTGGACGGATTTTCCGGGAAGTCTCGAACCTTAACCTCCGGCAACGTCACCACAATTTCGCCGAAATGGCTGCCGTCGTGGCGCGCGTAATCTTCATCTTCATAATAGCCGGCGCTGCCCGATGTTGATTGGGCCTGAGCGGTTCCCAGTGACATAATATAGCCGGACACATCGCGCACGATGGCATCGGTTTGTTCGATAGCGGTTCCGACCGGGGTGGTAATCGTGACATGATAACGGAAATAGTTACCTGGGAAAAACTCGACCTTGATCAGTGGCAGCACGCCGCTGGCGGATAGCACCAAAATCCCGACGGAGGCGGTCAGAATGATCGTTAAGACCGCAAAGGTGATAATTTTGTGGTTCAAAATTTTTACAACCGCCCAGCGATAGGCATTCCAGAAGGGGGCAAACAGGCCGGTTTCCAGGTGTGAAAAAGTGTCCTCAGAGTCGTGTTGCGGTGATTTATGCCTGGCCGGCGATCCGTCTCTGGGTCCCCAGTCCAGAAAGTGGATTGGTAAAATGAACAACGCTTCGAACAGGGACGCCAGCAGGGCATAAGTCACGGTTTTGGGGATGTATGCAAAAAAATCACCGGTGGAGCCGGTCATCATCAGCATGGGAATAAAAGCCAGGATGGTCGTCAGGGCTGAGGCGATGACCGGCAGCATTACTTCGGCGGTGCCGTCGATGACGGCTGCCTTGCTTGACTTGCCCATCTGAAAATGGCGATAGATGTTTTCAACAATGATCACCGCATCATCCACCATAATGCCGGTAACCAAAACGAAAGCAAACAGGCTGATGGAGTTCAACGATACCCCCGAAAGTCTCATCATCAGGACACTGCACAAAAAGGCAAACGGAATCCCAATGGCTGTCAACATGGCATTGCGAAAGCCCAGCGTGATCCATAAGACGATCGTCACCAGACCCATACCAAGGAGTAAGTTGCCCCCTAAGATGTTGAGCGAGTCGTTGATTTCGATGGTGGAGTCGTTTGTGAAAATGACCTGAATGCTGTCGCGCGCGTGTTTGGCTTCAAATTCCCGGGCGACCTTTTTGACAGCCTCGGAAATTTTAACGGCGTTTCCCTTTTCTTCTTTGGTGACCGGCAATCGAACGGTGCTTTGACCGTTGACGGATGGAATAACCGCGGGATCGCGGTGGCTTAAGCGGGCACTGGTAACCAGATTTCGGACCCGAACGAAATTGCCGTCGCCATCCCTCCGGACGACCGTCTTAAGAACCTCTTCCTGAGAATTCAGGCGGTCGCCGGCATCCAGCATATATTCCCGTTCGCTGGTTCGAAATCGCCCGGTGGGTATTTTGGTGTTGGCGGAGCGAATGGCATCGACGACTTGTTGAAAAGTAATGCCGAATCGGCGTAATTTGGCCGGGTCTAGAGATACATGGAACTCGGTGTCGTATTCGCCCTCGATTTTAGCATCGCGAACATCCGGAATCGGCAGCAGACTGGTTCGCAGCTCTTGCGCATATCGCTCCAAGCTGCGCTGGGACAAATCCCCCGTGATATTGACGATGACTACCGGGAGCCAGGCATTGGTATCCAGGTACATGAAGGTGGATTCGTCGGCATCCGGTGGTAGTTCATCCTTGATGTTCAGCACCCGAAAGCGCAGCTCATCATACCGGGCGCGATAATCCGAATCATCAATGAATTTTACGTCCACCGACGAAAAATTGCGGTAAGAATCCGATTTGATATACTCGACGTCTTCCAGCCCATCCAGCGCCTTTTCGATTTCGACCGTTACCAGCTGTTCGACATCTTCGGCCGATGCGCCGTAATACACCGTGTGAATAAAGACGTTGCCCATATCCACGACCGGCATGTTTTCCAGCGGTGTCGTGAAGATGCTGAAGGCCCCGGCGACCACCAGGATGACGAAGACGACATTGAAAAGCACAGTCTGTTTGATGGAAAACTGGACAACCGATTTCATCGGGCGACCTTCTCAAGACTTTGGTTTTTTTGACGGCACGTGATCGAGAAACCGAGCGTTTAAGGTTCAGCCCAGCCGCCGACATTAAAAGCGGCCAGTTTAATCGAAAAAGAAACATTTGGGGCTCGGTTCCGAAATTGGCCGTTGTTGGGTTTCGCAATTCGCAATAACACCGGCAAAATGTAGGTTGGGTTGAGTGCAACGAAACCCAACAAAGTCTGGAGCAGGCTCAACCCAACCTACAAAATGCAAAGTGGCCCAGGATGGAGCCAACTCCAACTTTTGAAATGAAGTTTCACACAAGTTTCCATTCAGCAGGGGATCCGAATTACGCGGTTGCCATCGTCGTGGGTGCTCCCAAGCTCATCGCGCTGACCGCTCATACGATTTCAGTCGAAACGCATCCGGCGCACGTAACCGTGTTCCCGGCGGCAGCCGGCGATCATCGGCGATAATTAAATGGTTCTCAGTTTGACCCAGCACCAGCACCTTGACTTCGGCGCCGGACTCCGTCAGAAAAACACGCGGG
>JBAVYC010000800.1:0-1636 GCA_049698595.1 Desulfobacterales bacterium
ACATTTCATAATACGATTCAAAACAATTATCACATAGGGGTTTTAACTTTCCCTCTGGAGCTTCTAATTCTAACTTCTCAAATAAATCAAATCCTTTAAATCCCCTTATAAAATGTTGACTACAAACTAAGCATTTTCCATTTTTATATAAAAAGTTATTTTTCATTCTAAAATAAATATTTAGTTAATCGTTATTCAAATGAAAAAACCCCACCTCTCAATATGAGAAGCGGGGTTTTATGAGCGTCTGTGTCATAATGACCTCTATCTGGCTTTGTTTTTGATAATAGTTCCTATCTACCTTTTCACATAATTTCAAAAAGTTACCATGTCTGTTTCCTTTAATCAAGGATTTCATCATATTGAACTTTCCTAATCCTGCGTGGAAATAATTTCAATTACCGCTTGCAAAATTAGCCAATCATAGTCTAATCTGCCCAATAGAATAAATTCATACCATGAGGTTCACAAATGCCACCCAAAGCCTTCAAATGCAAACAATGCGGAAATTGCTGTTTAAATCTGTACGATGCCTTCTCTACATGTGCAACTGAAGATGATATCAGAATGTGGGATTCAAATGGCAGGGATGATATTTTAGAATGGGTTGACCCAATCAATGTCGGTGGTGACCATTATGTTTTTGACATTTGGATTTCCCCGAAAACAGGTGAAGATGTTACCCGATGCCCTTGGTTAAGGAAACTGCCAAAGCAGGATAAATATATCTGCCGAATCCATGATGTTAAACCCGAACATTGCCGTAATTATCCAAAATCAAGACAACACGCCATGAAGACGGGATGCAAGGGATTAGAGGATTAACTTGAATTCCATTTGTAATTCTATGATATCAACAACGACCACACATCCCCATGACCATTTTAGCCCGGTGATGATCTAAAAGCCCACCATTTGCACACCATCACATGTAACTATTTCTTTTCTTGACAAATAATCATTTTCTTGAAAGATTAGCGAAATTTTTTAATTTTGCAACTCCATTAGGATAACCATGTGGGCATTTCTTGACAAAATTCCGTACTCAATTCTTATCGTTGGTGCAGTTCTCATAATTCTTGCCCCTTTTAAACCGAGGCCCCATGTATTGGAAAAATTGATCATGCTTAAAAATGGTACATTGACCAAGCCGATTGACATATTTGATTTATTCTTCCATTTGGTTCCAACCCTAATTTTGTTGCTGAAGATATACAGAGATTTTTTTAAATAACCATTAATAACAATCAGAAAGGAATTATTGCATGACAATCAAAACAGAATTAACGGCAGTACAGAAAAAACTCACAGCTATCAAACTAAAGGTGGACAATCTATTAGCAGCAGTTGAAAAAAGCGAAACCAAGCCTACCAAAGCATCCAAAGTAAAAACTGTAAAAGCCAAACCTGCCAAAAAAGCCGTAAAAGCACCTGCTAAAAAGAAAGCTGTTAAGGTTACCGCTACCGATGAGGTTTTAAAAATCATCAATAGATCGAAAAAAGGTGTCAACACCGTTACCCTGATGAAAAAGACAGGCTTTGACCAGAAGAAAGTCAGAAACATTCTTAACAGAACATTCAAACAGGGCAAAATCAAAAGAGCGGATAAAGGTGTTTATGTTGGTGCGTAATAAGA
>JBAVYC010000801.1:0-7045 GCA_049698595.1 Desulfobacterales bacterium
GTTCCAGGGTAAATTTTTTAGCCTCCTTGACGCTTGCACGCGTATTGCGCGAGTTGTTTCAAATCGATGCCGCCGTCAAATGGCCCAATGATATTTTGGTGGCTGGCCTCAAAATTTCGGGGATGCTCTCTGAACTGGAGGCCGAAAGCGACCGGGTTCTTTTTATCAACATCGGTATGGGCATTAACGTCAACAACGATCCTGCCGTGGTTGAACCGGGAGCATCTTCGTTAAAAAAAATCACCGGCCGGGAAATTTCAAAAAAAATGCTGTTGGCCCGATTTCTGGATGAATTCGAAAAACGTCTGAAAAGAGTAGAATTTGAAAATGTTATTTCGGAATGGAAAAAATATACCGTTACATTGAACCGGCAGGTCAAGATCGTTACCCACAAAGAGGTATCCGAAGGTCTTGCGGTGGATGTGGAACAAGACGGTGCACTGGTGTTGGAACTTGCGGATGGCACACATAAAAAAATTGTTTACGGAGATTGTTTCCACCAGGGATAGTGCCTCGATTCGCAATTAAAGTGGCGTATTTTTAGAGAGGAAATCATTCATAAGATATCGTTGATTGGTTGATTGGTTAAGTGGTTGGAAGTATGGATATATCCCATATTTGCAAAATAATTGGACACTTCATGTTTTTAATTTTTTCGATGTGACGCGATTGCTTGCCCGGTTAGGGTAAAGAAAGATAGATGAAAACGTATTGCCCCCCATTAATATCAATGGTCAAATCGCCGCCTCGCGATTCCGCATATAAAATCCAGGCCGGTTTACCGCCCGGGCCGCATTCTAAATTGGGATACGACTCGCCCGTTTCACCCTGGTACCAGGACAGCATCATCGGATCAGCACAAAATTCTTTGGCCTTTTGCTTTGCTAATTCCTTTGCTTCCGAAAAATCAAGGTTCGGATTATCGACTTTTATGTTGATGTGCCTGCCCGGATAATCTTTGCTATTTGGATTTAACAATTCCATGTCGACCTCCAATGCTGGGATTCTTTACTCGAAGGGCTCTTTTTTGGTCTTTCTATCCGCGTAAAGGGCATTAAACAATAATTCCACCATGTCTACAATTCTGGGTCCCGTGCGGCAGGTTAGGGCACAATCAAAAACAAATACCTTGCCGGACTGTACGGCGCTCAAAGACCGCCACTCCGTCTTTTTCATCAGCTGCGGGATTGAGTTGAGATCAAAGCCGCAGCTGAAAATCACCTGCGGATCCCATTGCCGCAGTTGGATCAGGGTAACCTTCGGATAGGCTTCCGGTATCAAACCGGTCACATTGCGGCCTCCGGCCCGTGTGATGATGTCGTATTGGAACGACAGCGGCCCGGCCACATGAAACCGGTTGTCCTGCATGTCCAGAATCCGCGCGGCCGTCATTCGATGTTCGACGGGAATAGCGCTGACCCTGGTATCCAGGGCGGACAGGCGAAGGTGCAGCGCTGCCGCCAGGATTTCTGATTTTTCAGACACCCCCAGCAGATCGCCGATCAGGGCCAGAGAGTTGATGGCCTCATCGACCGTGATCGGATTTACCAGATATACCCGGATCCCTTTTGATTCCAGTTTCCGTTTCAACGGGCGGTGGGCGGTCTCCAGCCCCAGGACCAAATCAGGTTTGAGGGCATACAGTTTAGCCAGATCCGGATCGAACCAGCAGGCCACATGGGGCCAATTTTTAACCTTTGCCGGGTAGTCACAACTGTCCGTAACCCCGACGACCCGCTGGCTCAATCCCAGGGCGAACAGAATTTCGGTCAATGCGGGGGCCAGCGAGATGATTTTTTCCGGATATTTATTGGTCTCGGACATGCTCTCCCGCTATTTTTCCATATAATCTATTGGTCTTGTATGTTGACACTTTCTTCATTATAACCTTTCGTTGGATCTAATTTGAGAAATCAGAGGTCAGAAAACAGACGAATTGAAGAGGGTGGATCGGGTATCCATTTCAGCTGCAACCAAGCCTTTTGAAGCGCCTATTTGCGCACGCAATCCGCATCCGAATAACCAATGCAGGATTTTTTGTCAAGCCTATTCTATAGGCCGGGATTGCAATTTCAGAACAGTTTGAGACTGTCTGCGGCGCAAGCGACTGCGCTGCACGAGCGATCCAACAAATCTTCAATCATCAATCTTCAATTCAAGGCACCCAATCAAAGGAAATGACATCACCGCCGCTCACGAGGGTTCCGGAGAGGAGGGTATTATTGCCGCCATTCGGCTGTGATGCAAACAACTCATCGACCGTATCCGTATCCTGATCGGCAATGTAGCCTAATCCGGAGTTGTCCGAAGCCCATTTAAATTCTTGCACGTCTCCGCCTTTTACGAGCGGACCGGAAACGATATTTGTAGCATCGCCATCACGGGTAGAGGAGAACAGCTCGAATTCGTCGACAATATTCGGGTCGGCAATATAAGCAATCCGGGAACTGTTCGGCGCCCAGGCAAAGTTTTCCTCATCGTCATCTGCCAGACTATTGGTAATTCGGGTGCTGGGCTCAACGTCGCGCAATGTGGTAAACAGTTCAAATACACCGCCTAGAAGCATATCGACGTATGCGATCCGGAGGCTGTCGGGCGCCCACTTAAAAACGGTTACATCGGTGGTGCTTACCAGAGAACCTGAGACAAGAACGTTGTTGCTGTTATTGGGTGAGGTCGTAAACAATCGGAAGAAACCTGTAGACGCTCGGTCAGAAATGAAGGCAATCCGGGTGCTGTCCGGCGACCATTTAAAGGTGGTCACTTCCTGACCGGGTTCCAGTCCCGAACTAATCTGCTGGAAACTTGAGCTGACATTTGGCAAGGCGGTAAAAAGATCGATTGCCGTAATGAGGTTTTGATTGGCCCGATAGGCAATCTGCTGGCTGTTCGGTGCCCAGGCAAAATCATCAACTTGGCTGGAATTTCCCTGGGGCCCGGATATCCTGAGGTTGTTGGTGCCGTCCGGCAAGTTTGTATACAATTCAAATTCGTCAATAGCGTCAATGAGCTGGTCGGCGAGAAAAGCCAGGCGGGAACTGTTCGGCGCCCAGGCAAAAGCATATTCTCCTGAAGCTACAGGCGCTAATTCTTTAATTCCGTTGCCATCCAATAGTGCCCCGGAAACTTTGACATTGGGGGTGTTGCTGTCAGAGGGAGAAACGTACAATTCGAAAACTTCATCGGTATCCTGATCTGCGATGTAAGCGATTAATTTGCTGTTCGGCTCCCATTCAAAGTTTTCCACATCAGGATCCGGATTGGTCAGTGGATCTGGATCCGGCAAATTCGAGACGATATCATTTTCTATCCCGTCCGGAGTGGAGGTAAACAGTTCAAATACACGCAGTCTATTCTGGTCGGCAACGTACGCGATGCGGGAGCTGTCCGGCGCCCATGCAAACACATATTCTCCGGAAGGCAGCTGTAAGATGCCGTTGCCGGCCATTTTCCCCGAGACCTTGACTGCGGTCTCATCAGTAGTTTTGTCGACCGGAACCACATAAAGTTCGAACAACCCGGCCGTGTCCTGGTCGGCCACATAGGCCACGAAGATACCGTCGGGTGAAATCCGAAAGGCAACCACATTCCCTTTGGCAACCAACGGGTCGGAAAGCTTAATAATCTCGGCACCGTCCTTAAAGGCGACAAATAGTTCATCGATTACGTTCACATCTTTATCGGCGATAAAAACAGCGGGTGGAAAAATTGAAGATCCCTGCTGCCTCCCATCGTCATCATCCCCACTGCCATCGCAGGCTATGATCAGCATGGATGCGAGCAGCAATCCAAATATCGAAAACTGCATCCGGTGTTTATGTGTTGTTTTCATGAATAATATTCTCCTATTATCAAACATGTCTGAATCCCAAAAGGTATGGTTTTTTATAAAAAATATCAGCGTGCTTGCTGCCCTTCAGGAAACACTTTTTCCGAGCGTAGTCTCGGAAAAAGCTTAGGTCCTAGTAGAAAATGTTTAAAATAAACCATAGTCATTAAAACTATGGGGGCAAAAAAAAATGATCTTTGCTATTAATCAAACAGAAAGCAAAAATCATGCAAAAAATATTATTACCCTGTTTTTAACAAAAAGTTATAAAATTACAATGACTTATATAGATGATAGCTGAAAACAACGATAGATTTTATGTAATTATTTGCCAATGTTCCTGTAATGGATTTCACAATTTGGGATGTTTCACATTGAAATTTGTAATCGG
The DNA here is from genome assembly GCA_049698595.1 of Desulfobacterales bacterium. Lineage (GTDB taxonomy): Bacteria > Desulfobacterota > Desulfobacteria > Desulfobacterales > JAFDCJ01 > JAFDCJ01. The sequence continues at coordinate 4,221 of JBAVYC010000801.1, forward strand.
AACATCAGATAAAGTTTTCCCTGGCAAAGGAAAGGGAAACGTTGGTTGTGCAGGTCGAAGACGATGGAATACCTTTCAACCCCCTCGATGTGACAGGTCCCGAGGGTTCGCAGGATTTAGATTCGATTAATGTCGGTGGGCTGGGTATTCATCTGAATTTTCGGCTATTGACTGAACCGGTGGGTTAGGTTATTTAATCCTGAATTGAGCGATTTTTGATTCGATCTGCATCGATCGTTACCCCGAAAATCGCACAGCTCAGGCTGAAGTGGCCCTATGCTGACATCAAAAGAAATCCCGGGAATATTATGCCGCTTGAAAATGTGACACCGGATCGATTCAACCTTTTTCAGCGAATCCGGTATTCTATTTTTCCCGCAACCGACGCTGGCAAGGCCAGTCGGCAACGCTATCGCAATCTATTCAACAGCCTGCTGTTGCATTTCCGCCCCAAAACGGTCCCGGAGCGAACGCTCAATTTTACGCTCACCTGGGGGCTCGGCGGTATGGCGGTGGTGCTGGTGGGTATGCTCTTTGTTACCGGCCTGATGCTGAAATTTGCCTACCAGGCTGTTCCCGACCAATCCTATGAATCCATCATTCAGTTGCAGAATACCGTGCTTTTCGGTCGCTTGATTCGCAACATTCATCACTGGAGCGGCAATGCCTTGCTGCTCGTTGTTTTTCTTCATTTTTTGCGGGTATTTTTTAGCGGTGCATTTCATCCACCCCGGCAGTTTAACTGGGTTCTCGGCCTGGTGATGTTTTTTTTGACGCTGGGTTCCAATTTTACCGGATATTTACTGCCCTGGGACCAGCTGGCATTCTGGGCCATTACCATCTGTACCGGCATGTTGGAATACATTCCCGGAATCGGCATCGGCCTGCAAAAAATGATCAGAGGCGGCGGTGAGATCGGTCCGGCAACGCTTTCCAATTTTTTTGCCGTTCATACGGCTATCATTCCCGCCTGTCTCGTTATTCTGATGCCTTTTCACTTCTGGCGGGTCCGGAAATCAAAAGGGCTGGTGATTCCGCGAACACCGCTGGAAGATCCTGCCATCCGGGGCGAAACGGTGGCAACCATTCCGAATCTGATCATACGGGAACTGGCTGTGGCCGCGGTGCTGGTTGCCTTGATTATGGTCGTATCCGTTTTTTTTAATGCCCCTCTGGAAGCGAAAGCCAATCCGGGGCTCAGCCCGAATCCTACCAAGGCGCCCTGGTATTTCGCCGGCCTGCAGGAGTTGTTGCTGCATTTTCACCCGTTGTTTGCCGTACTGATCATACCGGCTGCCACGGTTACAGGATTATTCCTTCTTCCGTATATGCGGTATGATGCCGACACTGCCGGTGTGTGGTTTGCTTCTTTGCGCGGCCGGCGAACGGCCATCGTGGCGGTGGTTGTCGCTTTAATCATAACGCCGCCGGCGATCATTGCCGATGAATTTCTTTTCGACTTTGCCGCCTGGCTGCCTGGGGTACCGGCTGTTATCAGCAACGGTCTGCTGCCGGCTGTCCTGGTCCTGGCTGGGATCATCGGTTTTTATGGATTGATGAAAAGATACTACGCGGCCAACAAAAATGAAGCCGTTCAAGCCGTTTTCGTGCTGTTGTTAATCGCTTTTATTATTCTAACGATTACCTGCATCTGGTTTCGGGGCAGGGGGATGGCATTGATGTGGCCGGGGTAAATGACCACGGGCGAGTGGCGAAGGACGCGGGATGAAGGACGAGGGACGTATGACCAATGACGAAGAGCGAATGACGAAGGATGGAAGCGCTTCGCTCTGCTGTTTTTTACACGTTAGGTGCTTCGCCCGATTAGAATGCTGTGATCCTGGAAGATTGGACCTGAAGTGAAGCTTTGGCGCTATCATGGTCTTGGGAGGGATACACGGTGTTCGTTAATGGCAAAATTTGTCTTGACGAAAAGAATTAGCTGAGAGTGTTGTATGAAAAAGCGAGATGCAGAAACAGAATCGTCGGCGGTACCCTCTCGTCGTTCATTTCTAAATATATTGTGGCTATCCCTGGGGTTGGTTGCCCTGGTTGAGTTAGTCACCGTTACTTTCGCTTTCCTGCGGCCGCAAAAATCGAAAGCGCGTCGGGAAAGATCCGACGCCATCGTCAGCGGCGGAGCCCTCGATCAATTCATGCCGGATTCGGTTACGGCCTTCGTCCGCGGGCGATTTTATCTTGCCCGGCTGGCAGACGGCGGCTTTCTGGCCCTGTCCCGCAAATGCACCCATTTAGGTTGCACCGTACCCTGGGTGGCAGAGGATAAAAAATTTATATGCCCCTGCCATGGATCGGCCTTTGATATTACCGGTAATGTGATCAGCTCGCCGGCACCCCGGGCACTGGATATGTATCCGGTAATTATTGAAAACGACATTGTGAAGGTGGATACCGGTAAGCTTTTGAAAAGAAGTGAATTTCGCGCCGACCAGGTGACATACCCGGAAGGCAGGGTGTGATTGGAACTGCCGAAGTGATGTTCGATGCTGGATGCTGAATACTCGATACGTGGTGCCCGACACATTAGGCTCTTAAAGGCCTTTGTCTGACAACATGTTGTCAGAAACTTAAGGTTTCAGGTGTCAGGTGTCAGGAATTGGCGACACGCCTTCCTGACCCCCCGAAACCTGCTAATAATTTTTTTATAAGTATTTTAGATGTTTATCAAGTTAAAGGTAAGGTGAAAAATAAAGCTCCGTGGGCTGTTTTTCACTCGAGTGTTATGCATTCTCCGTGGTGAAAATATATGCGAAGCTGGAAAATAACCGGAATCATTGCCACGCTGGTTATCGTGGTATCCATAC
>JBAVYC010000802.1:0-4591 GCA_049698595.1 Desulfobacterales bacterium
CCTTTCTCAAATCGAGTTGCATTTTACGTGTTACAATGACGTTACCATTTGATCCATCGGCTTCTATATAATTGAATTTTGCATCGGTGCTTAATTGTACCCCTTAGTTGCATAAACAACATGCTAAAGATTAGATAATGGTCGGCAATTATTGCCAATATCATAGCAAAATGACAAATTCTTGGATACCTCCATTGGTGAATTCGAAGGATGGAGTCGATTTTGCCATGTTGTTTACCCTTCGGGAAAGCCTGAGGGCTTCAGATTCTGCGTTGCTGAGGATTTGAAGTAAAGAACTACGACTCTTCACCCTCAGACGCCTTGACTCTGAAGCCCTCAGGCTTTTGCACCGTTGGGGTCAACCCACCGATTAGCCCTCCACAATGCTCGAACTAAAATCGGTGCGTGTTGTTGCTGTTGACAACAGTTGACACTGTTGTTATTATGTCCAACATGAACGCCAGATTAATGCTCAATGAACGCCACATCCTCTCTGAAAATTCTTTTGTCGAATTGATGGTGTGGTTGCTATCCTCACCTCTTTCAGGAAGTAGACACAGATTCAAGTACCGACTTGCTCTTGTGGTTGATGGGAATTGTGTGCTGCGATATGACAACGAGGCAGGCAAGGGCGATCACAAGCATATAGGCGAAGATGAAGAGCCCTATATTTTTACTTCGCCGGAAGCATTGATCGACGATTTCTGGAATGATGTGAAAAAATGGAGGTTTTGATATGCGAACCGTAACATTAGTCCTTTCTTCCCGCCAAAAAACGAACAAGCGGTTGCGTGAAGCGTTTAAGGGAAAATCGCAAGGAGAATTTATCAGCTTCGAATCGCCTGCCCTTCTTTTCAAGGTACTTTCAGGCAACCGATGGGAGCTGCTCAAGGTCATGACAGGTGCTGGGGCAATTTCAATTAGAGAAGCATCTCGCCGTCTGGGCCGTGACGTAAAAGCGGTACATGGTGATGTCCAAAAGCTCTTAAATGTCGGTATACTGCAGAAAACCGAAAAGGGCCAAATTGAATTTCCTTTTGATGCATTACATGTGGATTTTATGCTCAAAGCAGCCTAAAATTGCTTTGGCTAACATGGCAGTGCATTGGACAGCCAGGATCGTGCCGTTTACCAAAGATTTGTACTCATCAACAACCTATAATTTCGCGGACATTATTGGGTGTCCTGGCTGCCACTGACCGCCGGAAGTTAGAAAGAAATGAATAAACCTGAATACTACTATTTCAAAAAAGCTCAAAATGGACACCTCTGAAAAAAATCTTAACCATTCAGGAAATTTGCTGGCCAAAGATGGCGAAGTAACAGCGATTTTAGATTGGAGTTGCTGTCGAATTAGTGATCCAGTCATGGATGTAGCTTCTACATTGGTTGTATTTAACGCAGCAACTAAACATATAATTCCATCATTTGATTCAAAAATCGAAGCCCAAAAATATCTGGAGGCATACAGATCTGAGAGGGATTTGAATGAGCAGTATTTACGATTTTTCAAAAATACCTGTGGAAATCCCAGGATAAGAATTCGAGATTGCCACATTAGGAAATGATATTAACTTTCTAACAAATGCGCGGAGCAGTCGGCGAGAAGATAGCGGTTTTACGTAAAGGCCGTGCAACTCGACACTCATACATACAGGCCATTGTTCACGCTTGGTTAGCTTTGTGATTATTGGAATGAATAAATTTAAAAATCAGCGGCCACCAGCAGAGGTGGCCCCGGCCCCTTCCAGGGGCCATCCTCATTCCCCCCAGCTTTGCCGGTAGTCGCTGGTTGGCTGCTGCAACAACCGCGAATTCATCGTTCGTCATTCGTCAATTTTTCCGCCGTGCTGAAATCGGCCAGGAAGTCGTACAGAAAAGTTTCCATTCCACGATGGGGCGGCGGCTGGGTGGGGATGAGGCCGGGGGAATATCCCCGTTTGCGAAACGGTTCCAGCAATTCATTGGTGCGGCTGATGACATGCACGGGGACCGACCAGGGTTGATTTTTCCCGGTTATCTGGACATTAGGCTGATGGTCGCCCAGTACGATTATCAGTGCGTTATTATCTATATATCGCATGATGAAATCGCTAATGACATTGAGGTCATATGTAATGGCCGTTACATAACCCTTTGAGGCATTACTCAGATCGGGCCACACGATGGGGAAAGTAACGGCCTCGATTTCTTGGTAAATTTGACCCTCCCCGATCCGAGACCAATCTTTCAGATACGGTGGTTGGTGGTGAAAAGGGGCGTGGCTGGTTACCAGAACAAACTCGATGAACAGCGGTTGAGTCCGGGGCCGAATCTCATGCCAGTAGATGTAATCGAGTACATATTGGTCCGGCATGGTGGACCAGCCGTACATGGGTCCTTTGTAGTCGAAATTCCAGGCGTAGTATTTTTTCTGATAGTGAAGAATGCGACATTGGGCAGGTTTTCTATTAGATTTTTTTAATCATACGATAATATAGAAAAGATTTCGCTGTCAATAGCCTCTGATAACCCTTGCAATATCAGCTTGGAAGCTGATAATTTATGAGCCGCACTGAAATGTTGCCCACGACAAATGCCTTTAAAGCGCTGCAGCCATTTCAGGGGTGCTCAAGACTGAGGGGAAATCTTCGTCAAGGAGAAAAAATGAAAAAAAATTACAATGCAATCATCATCGGTTCAGGCATTATTGGTTGCAGCATCGCTTTTGAACTCAGCAAAAAAGGATGGAAAACCTTAAATATCGACAAGCTTCAATCCGCCGGACAGGGCTCGACGGCAAACACCTGCGCCGTAATTCGAGTTCACTATTCTACCCTCGATGGCACCGCCGTCGCCTATGAGAGCTATCAATACTGGAATGATTGGGCCAATTATTTGCGAGTTGAAGATCCCAGCGGCTATGCCAAATTCATCCAGCGAGGTGTTCTGGTTTTCAAATCTCCAGCCAATGATTATCTGAAAAAGGTCATCAGCATGCTGGACGAGCTCGGGATCGGATATGAGAATTGGAGTTTTAAGAAGATCAAGCAGAAGTTCCCTATCCTGGATGACACCAGCTACTATCCACCGCGCCGACCGCATGATTCTGAATTCGGCAAACCCAACGAAGCGCCCTTAGCCGGTGCCATTTATTACCCTGAGGGAGGCTACATCTCGGATCCCGTACTTTCCGTGCACAATGTGCAGGTTGCGGCAGAGGCTCATGGAGCGGAATTTCAATTCAACCGCACGGTTGCTGATATTTTAAAAGAAAATAACCGTATATATGGTATCGCTTTTGAAGATGATGACATCATCGAGGCTCCGGTTGTCATCAATGCGGCCGGCCCCCACTCCTTCGTGATCAACGAAATGGCCGGTGTTATCGACGGCATGAACATCAAAACCCGTGCCCTGCGGCATGAAGTGATCCATTTGCCTGCCCCGGCCGGTGTTGATTACGAGGCCATCGGATGCCCGAGTTCCGATAGTGATGTCGGCGCTTACTGGCGACCGGAAGTGGGAAATCACATTCTTTCGGGCAGCGAAGATCCGGAATGCGATCCCAAAGAGTGGATCCGCAATCCGGACGAGTTCAATCGCAACCTGACCGAGCAGGCCCGGGCACAGGCTTACCGTCTTTCTCTGAGAATACCGGATTTGAGAATCCCAAACCAGATTCAAGGCGTGGTCGACCTTTACGACGTGGCCGACGACTGGATCCCGATTTACGACAAATCCGATCTGCCCGGATTTTACATGGCGGTCGGCACTTCCGGCAACCAATATAAAAACGCTCCCGTGGTCGGGAAAATGATGGCCGAATTGATTTTGAAATGTGAAAGCGGCCACGACCACGATGCCGACCCGCTGATGTACCACCTGGAGCACATTAATCGGGATGTCAACCTCAAATTCTACTCACGTTTGAGGGAAATAAACGCGGAGAGCAGCTTTTCGGTGTTGGGATAAAAGACTGGGTTGGTGAAAATTATGCTTCCTTTATCAAACTTATTCTTAATACTTGACCTCACTTTTATCCCTCATAGATTTGGGATTTTAGATTTTAGAATTTGGATTTAAGGTATTCTGTCAATTTAATAAAAAATGATTGAGTTAAGCGATACAATTATTCAATCAGATTTATCCATATTTCATAGATGTTTTTTTTCCACACTGAATATGGTATGAATCTTCGATGAAAAACCAGCGGCCACCAGCAGAGGTGGTCCGCCTTTTCCTGGGCCATCCTCATACCTCCAGCCCTGATGGTGGTCGCTGATTGGCGCTTCAGGAATGGCTTGATCCGGAATATGCTGCCGGATCCTGAAATCTGCTTAACCAATCCGCCCTGGCAGGCAGTTCACCGGGATCATCATATCTACTGCCATATTGCATTTTGAAAGAAAATTTGATTTTCATCAGACCAGATAGGAGTGCTAATAAAATGGAATTCAAACCCAACCCCTCAGCATCTTCCCGATCATACCGGCCTAGCGGTTTTCGAAACCTGAATCAGGACCAGATCGAGGTTCTCCACAATGCCAGTCTGGAAATTATGGAACGAACCGGCATGCGTTTTTTCGACCGGGAAGCCTTGGATCTGTTC
>JBAVYC010000803.1:0-5390 GCA_049698595.1 Desulfobacterales bacterium
GTCTTGGTTTTTTCTGCCATTGGATTTAACCTCCTAATATTTTATATAAAATGCGTTACCGTTTATGGATTGGGTGATAAAACTTAAGCTCTTTTTAGTAATCTTTCAGGATCGTCCGGGAAAATCCACCGCTTAGGGTCAGATTTACCTAAAATGGAAGCCTAGATTTAACCCGAGCCTTCATTTTGACGCATATTGTCATCAAGACGTCATCGTTTTAGTACTTCAACGCCTAAGCAACACGCGCGGTAACTCTCATAAATCCTTATCAGATATGGCAAAGAGTTGGGTCACCTGAATTATGATTGCAACAAATGATATGTTAGATGGGATTAATGGTGCAAAAAACAGGCCAGCTATTTGCGATGTTAAATAATCCAGGTTTTTAGGTAGGATCGGGGGAAAAGGGCTTTGCCAACAACAGTGATCGATTTGAAGATATAAGCGCCACGGCCGGCGTAATCGATATAGAAACTTTGTTTAGGGTAAAAGTTCAGCTAACCGCAGACAACGCTGAGCACGCAGAGACTTTTTTTAATAAAAAATACAGTTTCTTGTGATTTATCAAAAACATCTGGTCACTTCAACTGACTATCTTTGCTGCCGCGCCGATTGAAACCGGTGGGAGTTGTCTGACGTTCTTCGCGCTCTGACTGACAGCTGACGCATAAACGAACTCCAGGGATTGCTTTGCGGCGAGCGTCTGGAATAACCGTCTCGCATTCCTCACAATGGGCTGAGCCCTGGCCATCAGGCAACCGACTTCGAGCCAGCTTGACTGCGTCGGCTACACTGGCGTCTATTTGATCCTGCACCCCCCCATCACGGGTCCAACCACCGGCCATAATTTGCTCCTGCGCTAAAATATTCCGCATGTTGAATTTTCAGATTAAGGAAAGGCAACCATTTCCTGCTTCGCTTCATCCCACATTTTCAGCCTAACGCAAGAAAGGCTTTCCCCAAGTGTGAGCGGCACCTTGGCTTGCAGGGCCGGAACAGTATCGAAACACTTTTTCAGACGGTAATTGGGGATTCTGGGACCCAGATGATGGACATGGTGATAACCAATGTTGCCGGAAAACCACCGCAGCACAGCGGGCAATTTATAAAATGAACAGCCTTCCATGGCGGCCCGTAGTGGCTCCCACTCGCTTTTTCGTGACCAATACCCCCCAGGGAACTGATGCTGCACGTAAAACAGCCAAATTCCGGCCGCTCCTGCAAAAAACAAAACCGGTACCTGGATCAGGAGGTAGGTTCGCCATCCAATATACCGGTCGGCAACCAAGACCACGACGACGATGAGCAGGTTGGTGAAAACAACGCTCATACGTTCTTTTCGCCGCACCCATCGCGTCGGAAGCCGGTTTCTAAACAGAAACATGAACACCGCACCCAGTCCGAGCATAACCACGGGGTTACGGTAAAGCCTGTACTGCAATCGTTTTTTCTTCGATACGTTCTCATATTCCGTTAGCGTCATGGTCCAGATATCGCCAAATCCACGCGCGTCGAGGTTTGCGTAGGTCACGTGGTGTCGAAGGTGGGCGAAGCGCCAGTCTTCAAAAGGAGTGAACACCAGCACCCCGAAGAAGTAACCGAAGAACGTGTTGACGCCTTGACGACTGAAGAACGAACCATGCACACAGTCGTGGAATAAAATGAATAACCGGACCACGAAAGCGGCGGCGGGTAGGGCGAGAATCAGAGTCAACGCGTAAGAGTAGCCGAGTTGAATCGACCGGATCATCAGATACCATAAGCCGCAATAAGGGACTAACGTGTTTATCAACTGCCAGGCAGCATTCCGATTTTCGGAATTCCTGAAAGTGGCCAACAACGGGTACCAATCGGGCCATATGCGTCCGGGACTTTTCCTTTTGGTCCTGTCCGATTCATGCATAGCCATTTTCAGACCTCCACCTGGCTGTTCATCCCTTCGGAGCCTTGGCTTCGTTCTGTTTGGGCATTTTCGTGTTCAGGGGGGGTAACGAAAACCAGCAGCCCCGTGGTTGTGGGTCACTTCATGTGCCGGTCGAATACATTTTTATGCGTATCTGGATTACATCACCTAAATAAGGATAAAATCGGTGATAATGGATAGAATCCTTATAGCTTATCTGGCAATATATGTCAAGAATGAGGACTTGACCCTCTAAAAATCATCCACATATGATTTGGTTAGCTTTGCCTCAATTGCTTTTTGCTGCATATTTGATTTTGATGCATAATAGTTGAAAAATGCCGCATTCAAATAATGGTGCACCTTATACTTTTTCATCAATAGTTCGCCCTCCACCATCTCATCAATTAGCTTATTTTTATTAGCATTCAAATATTCAACTTTTAAAGCAGCCAAAGTTGCCGCTTTACGAATATTTTTGCTTCTAGAATCACTAAATTTACACTTAGACTGGCATTTTTGAATATAATCATCAATCAGATAAACTAACAAAATCCTTTTCACAGATTTGATATCCGTTTCACTTATGGCTGAAGAAATCGTAAACGACAAAAAAAAAGCTACCATAAGAACAGCAAACACGACTCTCTTTTTCACGGCATTTCTCTCCTTGCATTTAAGATGAATTTTCAACAGTTCGCTTTAAAATATTGTAATTCAGATAAATTATCTCCTCCAGGAAAGCTCTATAACCCGGTCTTCTGAAAAAATTAGAACGATGCTATTGATGATTTCTATCGGTATATCGGCAATCTTGAGGGGATCTTGAGGAGATACCGATTTGTGAAATTCTGGTGTCGAACAGAAATGGTGAGCGTTTTATTTGGTTCAAATTATATATATATGCTCACGCGGTAGACCCAGTTGGGATATGGGTGGGTGAAATCGCAGAAGAAATTATTAAAAGTTCATGAAGTGTGTTTGTGAGCGGGAATTTGAGAAGGCAAGTTGCGAGGAATATAATCGACATTCCTCACTGATTTTTTAAAATTTGAACCAAGGACTTATAGCCGAAGGCTTGAGTTTCCCTAATGATGGGAAATACCGTTACCAGGCTGGTATCTCAGGTGCAAATACACCGATCCACATAGTGACACATGCTGGAGGTGTCGGAACCTGATCAACGGCGCGGCAACCCATGGCCCTCCCTGTGCGGATCTGCTTGTCAGTTGGTGTGAGGCCGGGGAAGAAAAACACCTGGCTACCCTATTTGCTGATTTACATCGATCTTACTTTACCAACTCTGGATCACCGGGTTTCCAGGTCTTGTCGTAGAAGGCTTCCAGGGGGCCGTAGAGACGCAGAATCGTGTTCCACCCCTTGCTGGGGTCGGTCTGAATCCAGTTATTCTCGTGCCCCTCAGGAGCCTTCGGGGCAAAATAGATGTCGAAGGAGCCGTCGTCGTTTTCTTTGAGCCCCTTCTTGTTGTTGTCAATGCCTGGGAAACGCTGATCGGTCTGTAGCATTGCGCGGCTCTGGTTGTCATAGAGCGTGAAAGACCAGAAATCTTTGGCTGGTACGCCCTTGGGCAAGTGGATCTTGTAAGTTTTACTTCCGTCGAGCGCGTTGCCATCTTTATCGAGGTACCAGCGTTATGGCAGGATTTGATATATTGAGATTATAGGTAAAAGCCGATTCCTCTCCGTACCTGTGATATTCTATAATATCACAAATTGCCCTGTAGTACGGATTTGTAGATGTAATCACAGAAATTCAGAATTTTCAGAATTATGAGCTTTTCTTTTTATCAAAATACCATATACGTAAACAAATCTGCATCTCATACCGATCTTTTTTGCGAGCACTACGGCTATGGTTCGACAATAGTCCAAGTGCTGACATCAAAGGAATACCGGCTATATTCCTCATATTTACTGTAAATTAAGAATGTTGCATGCGATGGCAAGAAGTCCTCAGTTATAATACCATCCGATATCTGTACAAAATTTAGCTAATTTGATATCTTTGATATTCTCCATCAAAGATTCGCTGATAATTAGTCTTAAAAACTTCGGTAAATAAATTCTATGAAAGTAGATCATAAGATTATAGCAGAAAACATTTCGAGAAAAAATGGGATTACTGAATTAAATGATGAAATATTTCAAATTTTCCTTGAAGTTGCTCAAGCAGAAACCCTTGGAAAGAAAGTTGCTATTGCATTAAATCAAAGATCGCAAGGCCACTTTGATAAAGCCATTCTGAATATAAGCGAGGCAAATAGAGATCAAGTTTTGTCGATTAGAAAAATACAAGCCATTCTTGATGAAGTGAAAGGTAACAATAAAACGCAAGTGGTTTTTGATAAATATCGACAGTTTTATCCATTCCAGATTGGGTTGACACACGGTGAAGATGTTTTGAATTTGTTGAGTTTAATTCACGCTGAATGTGAACTTGATTTAGAGAATATTGTGGCCGATCTTCATAATAATGAAAATATGATCAGTCCGCTCATAGAAGAATTGAAATTTTTTGAAAATAAAATGAAAGGGCGAATTTCAGAAGATGAAATTAAAAAGTTAAAGGAAAAAGTAGGAAAAATTGAAGAAAGAATATTTGAGAAAAAAACATCTATAATTGATAGTATCGGCCACGTTATCCGAGATAAATTTGCTCAAATCGCTGACGCACATAAGCTTTCTTTGATTAAGAATATCTATTTAATTCTATCAAGTTCAATCCAAACCCTTGATGCAAAATTCGTTGAAATTGATCAAGGCACCGATGCGAGCCCTGCGGCTATGACCAGGCAATTTTCCAATCCTTGATGTCAAAGGAATGCCGTTAATATTTTTTATATTCGTAGGGATTTAGGAATGTTGTAAGCGATGGCAAGTATTCTGTTACGTTGTCCACCCCCACTCTTTGTAATAATCCAATTTCATTTTCTCCGCCTGATCGATGGTTAACGGCTTGCCTGTAATATAATCTTTAAACCCATTTTCTCCGAACCATTCTTCAGGAAATTTTTCACAAGAATCATCAAAACCCTCTTTGATATTCAAATCTCGCAGCTGTTTCCAAACTCGATTTACTCGTTGCGCAAGATCATGTTTGGATGTAGGGATACCGGTAGCCGACTCATAGGCTTCAGCACATATGTCAGCATTGTAAAATCGATTAACTTGACCTCTGGCGCAAATTCCCAAAGAGCCAAGGGTTGCAAACCAGGCATGGGAATACCGCAACAATCTACCCACATTCAATTGATCACCTTTTTTACCTAAGATTCGATCAATCGCTGAATCCGGCACCCCCATGCGTCTTAAGTGTTTTGGAAACACATCAAGCGGACGTAATGCAAAATATGTTGGTGAGCCACCTGATCCGACATGGGGACCCCGAGGATCAAGTACCTGCCCTAATTCCATTGTCCCAAATCGGTCCCAGGGAATTGCTGAACCTGGTCCGGCATATGGTTTTA
>JBAVYC010000804.1:0-6053 GCA_049698595.1 Desulfobacterales bacterium
GAAATACATACCGTTCTTGCTGGGCATAGGAATTCGTGATCTCAGTGTTTATCCAAAATTTTTACCTTCGGTTCAGAAAATAATCAACAATTTAAAGATTTCCGACGCCGATATCTACGCCGATCAATTGCTCGCTGAAAATTCGCTCAAAGGAATAGGTGAAGTATTGCAACGTTTACCAAGTACATTTTTTTTCAATTAATTGTGAAGGTGTATAAGATATGACCAATGATGATAAACCCTTCAATCTGATCGACGGTGCCACCGGTGAAGCAATCGCGGTAGCACGAGAGGTTAACCAGCAGCGCAAAATTTCGGCGAATCCTGAATTGCCGCTGGAGGAACGTTTAGAAGCATACGAGGATATATTCGATTCCGAGGTCGGCGACACGACACTGGTGAGGGCACGCAACATCGAACGTGCGGTCGGCTTGCGCCAGATCTATTTAAAATTCGAAGGGGGCAATCCTACCGGTACCCAGAAGGATCGGATTGCGTTCGCCCAGGCAATGGATGCCCTGCGCCGGGGGTATGATACCATCACGGTGGCAACCTGCGGGAATTATGGCGTCGCCATCGCTTTGGCTGCCGGTTTCGCCGGGCTGAGCAGTCGAATTTACATTCCCGAAAATTACCATGCCAACCGGCTAAAAGAAATGACCGATTTAGGAGCCGCCATTATTCGAATAAAAGGTGATTATGAGCGGTCTGTCCAAGTATCTTCTGAGGAGGCACTTAAACATGATTTTTATGATGCCAATCCCGGTGGCGACAACATGTTAACCCAGATGCGGGCCTACGGCCGGATCGCCACTGAAATCTATGACGAACTGCGCGATGCCCCCTTTGCCGTCACCGCGCCCGTCTCCAATGGAACGACGCTGGCCGGAATTTACAGAGGGTTTCTAAGTCTTTACCGGCGGGGCAAAATTTCACGCATGCCGCATATCGTGGCCGGATCTTCATTTCGTAAAAATCCGATCATTCAGGCCTACATACACAAGACCCCGTCATGCGAAGATCTTAACCCCCAAAAAATCCATGAGACCAGCATCAACGAGCCGCTGATAAACTGGCATTCCATCGACGGTGATCATGCCCTCGATGCCATCCGCCAAACCGGGGGGTGGGCCTCCGACGCATCCGACAAAGCCATGCGCACCTTTGCGCGCCTGATTCGCGAAAAGGAGGGTCTGCAGGTGCTGCCGGCCTCAACTGCCGGCCTGATTGCTTTGATGAACAAACATACGAAGGAACCCTTGCCGAATGATCGGTATGTTGTCGTACTAACCGGGAGAAAATCATGAAGATCAAATCTGATGAAGTCATAGAACCCATGCCCGACAAATATAAAATTCAAAACGAAGACGCAGTTGATAAATCGTCTGAAGACCCGCTTTCCATTCTCAAGGTCTTTGAACGTCTGGAAATCGGTCCGGTAAAGTTGGAGCCCAAGAGGCTGATCGCCCCCTATCGTCTGTTTTACAATGGGAAGATGGAGCAAACCGAGCTCATCTACAGCTATCAGGAGCCCGTATTTGATCCGGCCGAACCGGAATCTCGGAATCTGGCCGATATGATTGCCGCCCAGGTCGCCTTGAACTACGGTCTGTTTTGTGACGCGATGATTTTCCACGGCCTTTATGATGGCATCGACCGTCGGTTTATTCGAGATATGGCGGAAAATACGGCCCGGGAAATTTACGTTAAAAAATTTCTGGAACCCAACCCTTTTCTGGTGGGGCCGGCCGCTGGTCTGGCGCCCGAAAAACGGCAGAAATATCTTTTGGCCGAATTACAATTTCCGCAAACACTTCAACGCAAAACCAAGTCTGTGCGGCAACTCTGGTCTACCCACAAAGACAAACACTGTATTCTTTCCAGCGGCGGCAAAGACAGCTTGTTGAGCTATGGCCTGCTCAACGAGATCGGCCGCGAGGTTCATCCTGTTTTTGTCAATGAATCCGGACGGCACTGGTTCACCGCCCTCAATGCATATCGCTATTTCAAAGACAATATACCCAATACCGCCCGGGTCTGGGTGAATTCCGATCGCCTGTTTTCCTGGATGCTGAGGCGCATGCCGTTTATTCGCAAGGATTTTGCGACCGTGCGGTCCGATCAGTATCCCATCCGGCTGTGGACGGTGGCTGTTTTCCTGTTCGGTGCTTTACCGTTGATGCGCAAACGGGGCATCGGGCGATTGCTCATCGGCGATGAGTTCGACACTTCGGTACGCAAAGTACACCATGGTATCTCGCACTATGACGGCCTGTTCGATCAAAGCATCTATTTCGATCATAGCATCACAAACTATTTTATGCGCAAAAGCTGGGCGATCAGCCAGTTTTCCATCCTGCGGCCGTTGTCGGAGCTTCTCATCGAAAAGATTCTGGCGCTTAGGTATCCTCACCTGCAGCAGCATCAAATATCCTGCCACGCCGCCCATACAGAAACGGACCGAGTCTATCCCTGCGGCAAATGCGAAAAATGTCGCCGGATCGTCAGTATGCTGCTGGCCTTCGATGTCGATCCCTCCCGCTGCGGCTACAAACCGTCTCAAATTAAAAACAGTTTGGCAGGATTTGTAAACAAAGGTATTACCCAGGAAGCGGCCGGCTTTCGACAGCTGGGCTTTATGCTATTGCAAAAGGGGCTCATCGACGTGCCTGAAGTTCGCAAAAAAGCATTCGGCGAAGAGCCGGAAGTCCTCAGGCTGCGCTATGATCCCCAGACCTCACCGATGAACACCATCCCGGACGATTTGCGGATCGGCTTGCTGCAAATCTTCATGCAGTATGCGGCGGGAGCCAGGCGACGCAGCGGTAAAAAATGGACGTCCTTTGATCCCCTGAGTGATTCGAGTTTGCATCAAAACTTTGCTTTTGAGTTCGATCCGGCCGGGCAAAGCGTTACCTGCGAAGAAAAAGACCCGGCAGCAGGTCAAAACCAGCATTTGTGGGCAGAACTCACATGGCCGGAGGCCGAAGAGCGCTTTCAGCAGGTAGACATCGCTCTGCTGCCGGTGGGGGCCATCGAGCAGCACGGGCCGCATCTACCCCTGGACACCGACGCCTTTGATGCAAATTATCTGGCACTGCGGGTGGCGGAAGTCTGCAGCGAACCCAAACCACTGGTACTGCCGAGCATATCTTACGGTGTTTCTTACCACCACGATGACTTCAAGGGAACCGTCAGCATTTCCAACGACACGCTGGCCAAGCTGGTATATGATATCGGCATCAGTGTATCCCGTAACGGCATCAAGAAATTCGTGATCATCAACGGGCACGGCGGTAACAGCCCGGCCCTGAATCATGCCGCCCAAATGATCAATCGCGATGCACACATTTTTGTGTGCGTGGATACCGGCGAGACCAGCGATGTGGATATTGATGCACTGGTGGAGACACCCAACGATGTGCATGCTGGAGAAATCGAAACCAGCACCACTCTGGCGGTGCGGCCCCATCTGGTTAAAATGGATCAGGCCCGTAGGGAAGTGCCGCAGTTTTCCAGCCGTTATCTGGATTTTTCTTCCAAACGGGGCGTTTTATGGTACGCCTACACTCGCAAAATTTCCCGCAGCGGGATCATGGGAGATCCCACCAAAGCTGACGCCGAGAAGGGCAGAAAAATATGGGCTGCCATGATTAACCACCTGGTTGCGCTGGTGGAAGATCTGAAATCGATGACCTTAGAAGAAATTCATCACCGGAATTATTGAAGCATGAAATACATAAAAACGGTCAGAACCGTATGTTTCAACCTGCTGCTGATTTTCTCAGGCAGTCTGCTTTGTGCGGTTGCGGTCAAAGGCATCATTATACCCAAACAATTTTTGGCGGGGGGAGTCACGGGGCTGTCCCTTTTGATCCACTATGTGTTGCCCGGCTTACCTCTGGGGCTGATCTATTTCATATTGAACATACCGCTGTTTGGCATTGGATGGCTGTTTGTTGGGCGCCGTTTCTTTTTTTATAGCCTAGCCGGCGTATTTATTTTTTCGGCCGTAATTTTTTGGCCGTATCCGGTTATTTCCATCGAGGATATGATTCTCAGCGCGCTGGCCGC
Organism: Desulfobacterales bacterium; assembly: GCA_049698595.1. Classification (GTDB taxonomy): domain Bacteria; phylum Desulfobacterota; class Desulfobacteria; order Desulfobacterales; family JAFDCJ01; genus JAFDCJ01. The sequence continues at coordinate 4,075 of JBAVYC010000804.1, forward strand.
AGGGATAATTACCGGCGTGGGTTCCGGCCTAATTTTGAAATCTCTGGGATCAGCCGGCGGTTTGGATATTTTGACCGTAATTCTTTATAAAAAATTTTCCATTCGCCCGGGAATGTTCATTTTAGCCTTCAATGGTGCACTCATGGTTTTGGCGATCTTACGCATTCCCATGGAAATGGTTTTATATACCCTGATCTATCTGTATGTCAGTACCCAATTTATGAATTTCGTGCTGATCGGACTCAGCCAACGCAAAGCGATAATGATCATATCCCCCAAATGGGACGAAATTTCACGTGAGATTATGAACAAGCTGCAAAGGGGTGTGACTGTTGTGCGCGGCCAGGGTGGATATACCGGCAAGGATCTGCATATTCTTTATTCCGTGATCACATTTACGGAACTCTCGCGTTTCAAGGAGTTGATTCGTAAAATAGATCCAGAAGCCTTTGTGGTCGTGACGGAGACGCTCGAAGTCATGGGTAAACGAATCGGTAATCAGCCGCACTGGTAGCTGCGATTTTCTTTTTGAATAATGGGAAACCTATAGTAAAAAAAGCCATTGCAAATACTTCGTTTATTTTATCAGCTGGTGTATAAGTTTAGTCCGATTCTTAAGTCTAAATTTACAGAGGACTCCCCTGGAAGGTCGTATCCATTAACCTCTATTCCCGTCTAGAAAATCCAGCTTTGAAAAGTAGCCTGATCAGACTTCCGCTACGGGGCCTCATCGAATTGATCTCCCGACCTTACCATGCCGATGAGCCCTGGTTTCCCTGCAAAGAGAACGATTGGGTTATTCTTGGATTTCGAGATCATTGCTGATTTTTCCGGAAAGGTAGCTCAATATTACAACGTGCTGGCTAGGGCGATACAAAGCATCGCGGTTGATGCCTGTAATAAATACGGCTGGGTAATACCTTTCACTCAGCTCACACTCCACACTGCCACTGTTGATGAGCAAAAGTCTTGGGGACCACCTTGGGCATTGTTCAATATCTGAGATCAGGGCAGACCATCAGAGATTTCCAAAGCATTTTCGAGTGTTTTGCCATTGGCTTGTTTTCACCCAGTTAAATTTTTCAAAAAACAGTTTATCGCTTTTATAGTATTTTCCTTTTTTCTTGCGGCTGAGGAATTTTTTAAATTCCTGAGGTCCCCCATTGTACATTGCATATAAGATCCGGGCGAGCGCTTCGGCGCTAATTTTATCGCCACTCTTGATTTCTTTAAGATTTTTTTCGATGTATTTGGTCACATACAGATCCAAAATTTCACACCCGGCCCAGGCGTTGTACCGGATGTTCCACCGCAACCGATGCAGGTCGTAGATTCCCCGCCAAACACGTTCATTGATTTGCATGACGCCAACCGAACTGCCGTTGTACGAGCGCAGGTAGACGATTTTTTTCTTTTTGACCACAAACTGCCGCAAACAGCTTTCCTGCCAGGCCGTAGCGAGGACCACCCGGGGGAACATTTGGGCATACCCTTTGGATGTCTTCCTTTTGGCTAAGACCTTTTGCGCTGAATTTTTAAGCAATGTTTTTATTCTATCAAAGTATATATCCGGATTATGCTGGGACGGGAGCCAGGTCCGAACTTCAGCCAAACCGTCGGCCTGTTTCGACTTTTCAGCCCAGGCCGCGGAAACCAGCAGAGAGTTCAGGGCCCCAAGTATTGAAGGTTCCGATTCGAGTGTCGATTGACCGCCGCGCGGCGGTTCAAGCCCCATTTCCTCTACTTTAAAGACTGGTTCGCCGGAGTTTAGCTCCGGATCCAAGCCTAATATTCGCCTTAAGCTGGGGTCAACCTCGCTGTGATAGGCAAGGGTGACCGGTTGCTGTTGGCTAAGCAAATGTGCCAAATGGATCAGTCCCTTGCGATTGATTTCAAAACCCAGTTGGGGTCCAATGCGGTCCAATGCCACGAGGGCATCGGATGCCGTGAAGAAGGCTAAATAACCTAACAGATTTCCG
>JBAVYC010000805.1:0-2417 GCA_049698595.1 Desulfobacterales bacterium
TAATTGTGGCCACCGTTAAACAGATCGTCCATCTGAAAAAAACTATTAAAGTGCAATCAGAAGTTTTGGCCAACGAATGCCAGATTCCGGAAGTAGCGCTACTTAAAACCTTTACTGGCATCGGCGATTATTCGGCCATTGGCTTGATGCTGCAAATACAATCTGTAAATCGCTTTTTGACATCAAAAAAATTAGCATCGTTTTTTGGAATCCATCCCGAGTATAAAAAAAGTGGCGATGGAACATATAAATATCGTATGAGCAAAAAAGGACGTAAAGAAGGGCGCCGGGTCCTGTTTATCGTGGCAATGTCTGCCATTCAATCCAATCCGCTTATCCGAGACGTTTATCAGCAGGCAGTTGAAAGAGGAATGGAAAAAATGTCGGCCATGGGGCTTTGCATGCACAAAATTCTTCGAATCGTCTACGGCATGCTCAAACACAACAAGGCGTTTGATCCGCAAGTCGATCTGAAAAACAGGCAGAAAAAACCATCACGGCAAAGGAAAGTTGGCCAGGATAAAGACCGTCGGTATCAAAATTTTGATTCCAATGCACCGATATCCAGACGGCAAAAAATGAAGCGAAAGGAACGGAAGCAGTCCCAAAACGTTATTAACGTTGAGTACGGGATCTCAGAGGCCTCCGTTCCTTCTACTCAATTAGCAAATTAAACAGGATTTGTCCAGGTTTTACCGAATTGTCAAAGAGCAGTGTTTCTAAGATCTGAGCTACAAAAAAAATATAAATTTTTACTTGACTTTCATCGTAATAACTTCGGCGAGGAACCCTTTCGGCCGAAGGCCGTTCTATCCCGATAATCCTGCGCGCTTCGGCATAGCTTAGCATAGCTTACTAAGCGAAGCCGGGTTGATCCTGCCTGCCCTGTGAAATCTTTTTTGCACTTATTTCTCTGGGGTCCAATTTTCTTTTAAAGATGAGAATCCATTCCTATTTTTACCGTATTTCAAACTTCGCTTTTTTACGTTTCTTTTTCGATTAAGCTGGCCGATTCGATGGCCTGGATTAAACAACGAACCGCAATATCACGAAGTATTGAATTGCTGTGCGAAATTTTTTTTAAATAGACAGAATACATTCATTCGACGTTCGATGTTGGACGTTCGATGTTCGATGTTCATCAGTTTCTTTTCGATTAAACTGGCCGCTCTTCAGGCCAGCGGCGGAGCTTATGTCAATCATGAAAAAAATACGCAATATCGCATTCGGATATTCAACCAAGTGCAATATTAAATGTGAGCACTGTGTAGCGGCTGACGATGAGTCTGCGGATGCCATAATGCCGTTTGATACGGCCAAAGCAATTATCGCAGAAATGGCCGCTTGCAATGTGACCGGCATCAGCTTTACAGCCGGCGAACCCTTGTTGTTTTTTAATGAAATCAGCCATCTTATTCGGCTGTGCAAAAAACATGGGATCTATACAAGAGTTGTAACGAATGGCCATTGGGCCGGGAATGGGCAACGTTCGGATAATATGGTCTCCAAATTGATGCAGAGCGGATTATCACAATTAAGAATTAGCTGCAGCCGTTGGCATCAGAAACATATCCGACGTGGGAACATTGTTAACGCCGTAGCCAGTTGTAAAAAGTATGGTCTCGATTATTTTATTTCTTTTGTGACTGATTTTTCAAAACAGGATGACGCGTTTGAGCAGTTTTTACGAGACAACAGCTTTAAATTTTTCCCGGAACCGCTGATATATTCGGGGCGCGCCAAAGGATTCAATCGTTCAGGGATTTTTACAGATTATCCGCCCAACCTGTGTACGATGAATCCTTATCTTTCCCCGCAGCTCGATATGTTTGCCTGCTGTGATGCCGGAACCCACTTCACGGAAACGGGCTTTTTTTATCTGGGCAACCACAAGGATCAAAATATCGACACGCTGTTTCAGAAAAAAGAAAACAATATCTTATATAACCTTATCAGAACCATGGGTCTGACAAATATGGCCGCATACATCGGTTTCAAGGCCAGTGACATTGTAAAATATAGAAAATGTCAGTTGTGTGAAAAGCTTTTTAACTCGGCGGAAAATTTACGCGCGCTGGAAAATGCAGCGATATCCGGTCTAATCAATTGGACAAGATGAGAGACCGGAGATAGGCCGGCTTGCGGCTCGTAGTGCTTACAGCTCGGAGAAAAGACATCCAAGCCCCCTGTTGCAACAAGGGTAAAACCGGTTCTGTGAAACTTTTTTCACAAAATTAGTTCGTACTTTACCTGTTCAGGAGCAACTCAAAAAAAGCACTCACACAATAAGCATTTATAATTCAAGGAGATATCAGCAATAAACTGATTTGGCATAATTTCTGCTATAAGTTGTCGTCAGTGGTTGTTCAGAAGCGTTCCAGAGTTAGGGCCTTGGTCATCAATTTTTAATTGATGTG
>JBAVYC010000806.1:0-2093 GCA_049698595.1 Desulfobacterales bacterium
GAGTGATTCATGGGGTAAAGTTGGTGATGGGTTGAGCGTGGCAATTCATAAGCCGCCGGTATCGAAAAGATCAGCGCCCATGGAGCACCCCCTCGCGGAAACGGTAGAACCTTTTAAATTCTCACTGGCATAGCCGGTGGCTTATGAATTGAGTGAAACCAAAAGCGCCCCGCTCAATTCGCATGCACATTTAAAACCGGTCAATCTGCTTTCGGAAGCTTGCCCATGATAATCATCCCCAGGACTTCGTCTTTGGTGACGTCTTTGGTCCGTCGGGTTCCAATCAACTTGCCGTTTTTTATGACCGACACACGGTCCGACAGGTCGAATACGTCATGCAGATCATGGCTGATCAGAAAGATACCGATGCCCTCGCTTTTAAGCTGCTTGATCAACTCGGAGACCATGGCGGTTTCTTGGGGGCCCAGCGCCGCGGTGGGTTCGTCCATGATTAGGATTTTGGCGTTGAAATATATTGCTCTGGCGATGGCGACGGATTGCCGCTGACCGCCGGACATATTTTTGACCGCATCGGTGATGTTTGTAAAATTGGGATTCAGCCGGGCAATGACCTGGCGGGCTTCATTTTCCATCGCACGATCGTTGAGGGTCCCATATTTAGTCATAATTTCCCGGCCCAAAAATAGATTATTGGGCGCATCCAGATTGTCGGCCAGCGCCAGGGTTTGGTATATGGTTTCAATGCCGAATTTGCGTGCATCACGCGGAGACTCGATGCGCACTTTATCACCATTGATCCGAATCTCTCCTTCGTCGCAGGGAATGGCTCCGGAAAGCGCCTTCATCAATACAGTTTTTCCGGCGCCATTGTGACCCAGTACACCTGCGACCTCTCCGGGGTAGAGATCAATGCTCACCCCGTTAACGGCATGGACACCACCAAATCGCTTGTGGATATTAACCATCTCAACTAGAGGGGTTTGGCTCAAGCCGTTTCTCCCTATGGCCTGTTTTTATTGTAAACCACGTCAAACCATACGGCGATGATCAGAACCGCGCCGATAACCAATTGGCGCATGGCGCTGGACATACCCAGAAGAACCATCCCGTTATCCAGACTTTGCATGATCACCGCGCCCAAAATAGCGCCGTAGATTGTACCCTGACCACCGGCCAGCGAGGTTCCGCCGATGACCGCGGCGGCAATGACGTTGAGCTCGGCCAGCATGCCCATGGAATTCGCTCCGGCGTTCAATCGTGCCGTGGTAATGACCGCAGCCACACCGCAGAGTATGCCCATGACCATAAAGACGAAGGTTGTGATTTTTTTAACCGCGATACCCGAAAGTTCAGCCGCTTCAGGGTTGCCACCGATGGCGAACACATATCGGCCGAATCGTGTAATTTTGGCCAGAAGGCTCATGCCCACCACCACACAGATCATGATCAGTACCGGTACGGGTATGCCGCGCGGAATCTCCGTCCTGGGTTTGTAATAGGCGTTCATTACCAGCACAAACCCGCATACCAGGGCCGTGCCGATGGTCAGAAAGAGCAGCTGGACCCAGAGCGGTTTTACATCGAACCCATATTTCCGGCAGCTTCTGCGGACCATTATGGTGTTGGTCAGCATCCATGCGATGGCCGCGCCGGCCAAAATCCAACTCCATGTCGCCCCAATGGAGCCGTCGATACCGCCCCCCAAAATTTGGTAGGTCTTGTCCATGGGCGCCACGGTCCGGCCGTCCGTCACCAAATATGCTGCACCGCGAAACATCAACAGTCCTGCTAAGGTGGTAACAAAGGAAGGAACCCCGCGGTATGAAATCCACCAACCTTGCCACAACCCCACAAGCGCGCCCAGAGCCAGGCCACATAGGATCGTCAAGGGCCAGTTCCAGGCGGCACCAAGGGGGAACACGTGAACTTGCAGATAGGCTATGACCATACCCGTGAATCCCAACAGCGATCCGACAGATAAATCGATGTGGCGGCTAACAATCACAAGGACCATGCCCGTCGCCATAATGCCCACGACGCTCGACTGCACCGCCAGATTGTACATATTCCGGGCAGTGAAAAAGATGCCGTCGGTCATAATATTCAGTGTCACCCATATCACAAGCAGGGCA
>JBAVYC010000807.1:0-7961 GCA_049698595.1 Desulfobacterales bacterium
ACGTTAAGCTGTCAGCCAACCTGAATCCAACCAATGATATTGCCGAGGCCGTCTTGGGCAAAAATATGGTGGTGGTGGTGGTCCCTTCTCATTTGATGCGGGAAATCACATCAAAAATGGCGGCCGACGTTTCAAAGGAGGCCATCATCGTCACGGCTTCTAAAGGAATAGAAAACAAGACCCATCTGACCATGACCGGGGTGTTGAAAGAAACCCTGGCAGAAATCCCCCATCAGCGGTTGGCGGCCATCTCAGGACCGAGTTTTGCCCGGGAGGTCGCCAGAGAATTACCGACAGTTGTTACGGTGGCTTCCGAGAATATTGAGACCGCTGCTGTAACCCAACAGGTGTTTGCAACCCCGTATTTTCGGGTTTATACCAGTCAAGACGTGATGGGTGTTGAATTGGGCGGCTCGTTGAAAAATGTCATCGCGATTGGCGCCGGGGTGGTGGATGGCCTGGGGCTGGGACTGAACGCCAGGGCTGCTCTGATTACCAGGGGCATGACCGAAATTCGGCGCCTGGGGCTCAAACTGGGTGCCAATCCTCGAACCTTTACGGGTCTTGCCGGTATCGGCGATTTGATTCTGACCTGCACCGGGGATCTGAGCCGCAATCATACCGTCGGGGTAAAGATCGGCCGGGGTAAAAAGGTAAGCGCCATCTTGTCGGAAATGCGGATGGTGGCCGAAGGGGTTAAGACCGCCAGGTCCGTCTACAATCTGTCCCGCCAGTTAGGCGTTGACATGCCGATTTTCAGTGAAGCGTATCGTATTCTTTATGAAGATTTTTCACCGAAAGAGGCCATTTATCGCCTGATGACCCGGGATTTGAAGCAGGAACTGGATGAGGATTAAATAAAAATGACCCGATTTTTCCCCTCGGTTTTGGCGGCATATAAATTCTTGTCTGCTCTTCTGATAAACTCGGATAGTTTATCTTTTGGCTGCAGCTCACTGACCCCTATACTGGCCGTTATGTTACGGCTTGTTTCTGCAATTCGTGAAACCGGCATCGCTGCCAATTGTTTTCGAATTCTCTCTGCTAGCTCAACGGCACCCGGACCTGCCGTTTCCGGTAAGATAACCGCAAATTCTTCACCCCCGTATCGATAGCCGCTATCCGCCTCCCGCAAGGCCTTGCGGATCACTGCACCTGTTTTGGCGAGTACCTTGTCACCGGCCAGATGTCCATAAGTATCATTGAAGTTTTTAAAATTATCGATGTCGATCATAAGCAAAGCCAAGAAGCGATGATACCGATTGGCCCGCTCCATTTCTAATTGCAAGCTGGTGTAAAAATGTCTGGAATTGTAGAGCTTGGTAAGGCCGTCGGTTATGCTTAACTTCTTGTATCTCTTCTCACTCTCACGCAGCTGCTCTTCGGCGCGCTTACGCTCGGAAATATCACGCACGATACCGAAGGAATGCCAGTCACCCTGCAACTTGAGCGCCGACAATGAGAGTTCTATGGGAAATTCGGTTTGATCCTTTCTTAGCGCAACAAATTCTATAGTTTTACCGATCCCGTCACCCTTTCCGGTTCTCCTGAAGGCGCTGAATTTCTTTTTGAAACCGTTGTATTCTCTCTCGGGTGCCAGCAGCTTATGCAAATCCCGGCCAAGGGCATCTTTGGACCGGTAGCCGAAAACTCTTTCAGCGGCCGGGTTCCAATATGATATCTGTCCCTGCCCATCCATCATGATAAACGCATCTTGAGCTGAAGCGCTGATGCTGCGAAATTTTAACTCACTTTCCCTCAATTCCTGTTCGATTTGCCGCTGTGCGGTAATATCCCGGCTGAAATAGGCAAGACTTTGAATTTCTCCCGGTCTGTCAAAGACCGGATAGAGAGAATTAAAAAAAACAGTCCCGCCATAAGCGTCTTCAAATTGAAGCGGATCTCCGCTAGCAAGCACTTGATCGATCCTGAATTTTCTTTGTTCTGCTAAAGTTGGGGGCAGGATGTCTAATAGGTTTTTGTGCGTCATATCGACGTTGTGTTTCGATAGTCGCTTGGCAGCAATCTCGTTGATCGCCAGGATTTTGCCTTTGGTATCGATCAGTATCGCCGAATCGGTGGTGGCGTTGAGAAGCGCTCTGGCGGTCTCCTCGGCTTGATGCAAAAACTGTTGAAGATTGCGGCAGGATGCAACCTCCTGGGCTAAGGTATCGACTAATTTTTCTAATTCTTCGTATGTGGGTTTGGCTGTCATGAGACGATCCTGTTCAAAGGTATGGCGTTCTGGCGGCTTAATTGAAAGCTGGCAAAAAGCAAAACGAACTTCAGGATAAAAATTTTGGCGTGATACTCAAATGATTTTTTCGGCAATATTTTTAAGCCTTTAGGAAATCCCCATATAGCGTTTCTTGACACTCCGGACAAATTCCATGGCTTAATTGATGCTCCGTATAATCCATAATATAGCGGTCAATCGTCGACCAGATACCCTCTTCATCGCGTATCTTTTTACAATTTGAACAAATCGGTATGAATCCGCCGATGGTCCTGAGGACTGCCTTTTCAAGCGCTAATAGTCGCCGGTTCAGCATCTGCAGCAAATCCATGGCCAGCTGAGGGTACTTCTCAATCTCTTTGTAGAGGTTAAAGCGGTCTAAACAAAGCGCCGTGATGTCTTCCCGGGCGACAATGGTCGCCGATCGAACCAAATCATCAAAAAGGGCCATTTCTCCAAAATAACTTTGGGGCGACAAGGTTCGTAAACGCTTTTGTTTTCTGGTCCCGTAACTTTTTATAATATCAACCTTACCGCTGATGAGGATGAAGAAACGTCCGTCTCGGTCCCCTTCTTTAAGGATCACATCGCCCATTTCGAATGAGCAATAACGGCTCTTTTTGACAAGGCGTTGCAAATCCTTTTTCTTAAAGTAAGAAAAAATTGACACCCTCGCCAAATAATCCTCCTTTTTCATCATTATTGGAGCCTCTCACTTCGTCTGATTTCAGCCGAAATCTTCAGAACGGTTCATCAATGCCCGCACCAGTAGTGACATTATCCCTGAATTGGATCCGTTGCACTGTTGCTTAACTGCAAGCTGTCCTATCATAGCTTTAGGCCTTTGGCAACGGGCTTTTAAATCCGGTTCGGGTAGGCCGGGGTTGATATTATCTGAAATTTGTCGGGGCTTGGGGTATAGTGTCGGGTGCCACCCATGAAGGAATTCAATCCAAAGAAAACCCTCAAAATAGGTCCTCCTTGCTTTTTACCGCAGAAAAAATTAAACTTGACCTGTATTGGGATAATTTTATAGACCGGTTGACAAAAACCAGGGAAGGTCTCAACTTTTGAAGGTTCGGCATATGTTGTAACTAAATTCCAGCAAAAGCGTATCACGATGAAATATATTCGGAATGATTTAAGGGTTGCGCTCAAAGTATACACCGTAGCGTTGGCACTGGTATTCACCGGCTGCGGCGGAAGCGGCGGCGGCGACCAGGAGACTACCGGGTCCGTACCGACGCCACTTACCTTTACGTTAAGCGGGATAATACAGGCCCCGGACAATGCGCTTATCGACAGGGATGTTAATGATCCTTTGGCAACCTATGCCCCCAATGACAATTTTATTGACGCCCAGGAACTCCCCAATCCGGTTATACTCGGCGGTTACGTCAATTTGGCCGGCACAGGACCCTCCGGCCGATCACAAATTAGCGGGGATGAATCCGATTTTTTTCGCGTAAGCTTGATCGCGGGCCAGATCATCACGTTGTTCATTGCAGCCAATCCCACCTTGGTGGATCTTGATCTCTACCTTTACGACGATTCAGAAATCCAGGTCGACGCTGCCATGGGAACAGGCAGCCAGGAATCTCTGGTTGCCCCGGCAGACGGAAACTATTTCATCGAAGTCAGAGCGGTTGCATCGGTCAGGGCGCTTGAATCGGCTTCAAATTACAACCTCACGATTGGCCAGAGCACTTCTGCTGATTTGACGCAATCATTGCGATTGAGTGACGAATTTGTGTCCGGTGAGGTGATCGTCCGCTTTGAAGACGATGACCCCTCTTCGAGGGTCCTGCGCAGCTCGACGGCCGATCGGGCTCAATTATTGGGGATGCAAACCAAGGCCGGAGCCCCGGGTCGGGGAATGTTGTTGCGATTTGACGAAGGCGCCGGCCCGCAGGAAACTTTCAGGGCCTTGGGCATTCGGCAGACCGAACCGCATCGTTCCCTTCAGCGGGCTGCCGAACCCCGGATCCAACGCAAGGCGGATACCCTGCTCATTATCAAATCCCTGCGCCGCCGGGCCGATGTCAGGTATGCGCAACCGAATTATATCCGCAAATCCCTGGCAGTCCCCAATGATCCGCAATACCCTCAACAATGGCACTATCCCCTGATCAATTTGCCTCAAAGCTGGGATGTGACCACCGGCAGCAATACCGTTATTGTTGCCGTTATCGACAGCGGCGTGCTCTTGAATCACCCGGATCTGGAAAACCGGCTGACATCCGACGGCTATGACTTTATCAGCGATCCAGCCCGGTCGTGGGACGGCGATGGTATCGATCCCGACCCCGATGATCCCGGCGACGGAAGTCCGGGTCGCAGTTCCTTTCACGGCACCCATGTGTCCGGCACTATCGCAGCCGAGACCAACAATATCATCGGGGTCGCCGGCGTCACCTGGTCGACCCGGATCATGCCGCTGCGAGCCATCGGCCAGGGGGGCGGAACCGATTTTGATATCCTGCAAGCGGTTCGCTACGCTGCCGGCTTCGAGAATGACTCCGGCACCCTGCCGGCGCAAAAAGCCGACATTATCAACCTCAGTCTAGGCGGCAGCAGCTATTCCCCGGTCGCAGAGGAGCTATTTGCCGCAGTAAGAGGTGCGGGTATAACTGTCGTCGCCGCAGCCGGCAACAGCGCCTCCAATACGCCGTTCTATCCGGCGGCTTATGAAGGCGTGCTATCAGTTAGTGCCGTGGACATCAGAAAAGATCCGGCCCAATACTCCAATTTCGGCACGACCATCGATTTAGCCGCCCCCGGCGGAGATAATACTGCTGATATCAACGCGGATGGGTTTCCGGATGGGGTGCTCAGCACCTGTGGGACTGATCCAACCGGTGTAATTGAGTTTGTTTATTGTTTCTTTCAGGGAACGTCCATGGCCGCCCCGCATGTGGCCGGCGTTGTTGCTTTGATGAAAGCTATCTACCCGTCCCTGACACCCGGGGAATTGGATATCCTGCTCGCCAACGGCCTCATTACCGAAGACTTAGGGCCTGCCGGGCGCGATGACCAATTCGGCCACGGGCTTATCGATGCCTTTGGGGCCCTGGTTGAAGCCCAAAATCTGGCCGGTGGCGGGGTCACCCCGTTGACCTTGATCGTATCCCCGGCCGCCCTTAACTTGGGACCGCAATCAACGGCGTCCTTGATGGTCGCAAAGGCCGGCGGCAACCCCGGTGACCCACTGTTGCTCAACGCGGTCACAGCGGATGTCCCTTGGCTGATTATTAGCGAGGACAACGTCGATACAGACGGACTTGGGACCTATACGGTAATCGTCGACCGCAACCAGTTGACGCCCGGGACCTATTCCGCCACCATCACGGTCGATGCCGAGGCCCCCAGCGTGAATGACATCGAAGTACCGGTCAGTATGCAGGTGATCACCCCGATTGTGGGGGGCAATGCCGGTTTTCATTACGTACTGCTGGTAGATTCCGAAACATTTGTGATCAAAGCCCGGGACAATGTGCCCTTCAGCCCGGGGGGTTATGCCTACGCTTTCACCAATGTAACGGCAGGAACTTATCAAATATTTGCCGGAACGGACTCAAACAACGACTTTATTATCGGTGATCCTGGAGAGGCCTTCGGCGCTTACCTGACCCTGGATCAGCCGGTACCAATTATAATCTCAAACGACCAGGGCGGCCTGGATTTCATCTCCAATTTTGATGTGAGCTTCCCGTCCCAGCTGGATGCCGGTGAGCTGCCCGGCCGGCCGACGCTGCGACGTTTCAGAACCAGGGAGGTAGCGAGGTAGAATATGCCATATTTTAAAATTGTGGCACTGCTTTTTATGTTGCTTTTTCCCAACGGATGCGTGGGTACCCACAGTCATTCGAAAGAAAAACCGACCCTAAACGTCCGGCTGCTCTATAAAGGCGACCAGTGTCAGACGAACCGCTTGGACCCCCAAGCATTCTGGATTGATGACCCGGATCAATTCAAGCAAACCTATGCCCGGCTCACCCGACACACGCTCGGCGCGCAACAGGACCCTTCGTCCCGGGTTGATTTCTCCCGCGAGGGCATATTGATGGTAATGATGGGGCAAAAGCCGACCGGCGGATACGGACTTGAATTGAACCGGGAATTTGCGGTTATTTCAGATGATACGGCGGTGCTGAGTGTTTCCTGGATCGAACCTCCAAAGGGTGCGGTTCTGCCCCAGATCATTACCAGTCCATGTTTGGCGATCATCCTACCCAAGGGGCCATATTCTCAAATTCACCTGCTCGATCAAGATGCCCATCTGCGTCTGCAGTTTCGCATTGAATAGCGATAACGTGCCGAAGATGGCTAAAATTAAACATTAAATTTTAGCCAAGATAAGCGGCCCTCATTTTTAATGATAGGATTTGACAAGAGTTACGTATATGAAGGAGACATATATAATCTAAGAAAGGTGGGCAGCCACGATATTTTGAAAAATCCGTGAATAATTACCAAGCTCTTGTGGATTGGCAACAATTTCTCTTTTGCCTAAAAATACAATAATATTAATGGGATAAAAATTTTCCTCCAGGGGGTTTCAGGGGGGTCGGGCCACGCCAAGTTATTGACATTGCGTAAAAAATGTCATAAAAATGTCTTTGAAATGGTCTTAATCGACCGCTTTTCCCCCCAAAAACTGCCCTGTTAAGAGAATCGATCCAAAAATGGCTGGTGTAAAAAGGCACTATATAATCGGCCATGTCTGGCATACCCCGGTTAAACAAGGTAACAAAGGGTTTAACGGGGTTAGTAATCCACCGATACCATAAGAGAGAATTTCTTTTAGAATTCCCACGAGATCGGCGCAGGTGGATCGAGTGGCTTTACCAGGCAAAGAAAAGATACAGCGGTGTGTTAAATTCTAATGAATTCCAGAAAAAGGAAAGGCATTATTGATTTTGATCGGCTGACGGAGTTACTGGGCTTTGGAAACTATAAACACATTTTTATGGGATCAACCCATCGACAAGTTCAGGATCTATAGACAGCCACCACCTTTAATCGGCCAGTTTTTGCATGAAAATGGGTCGATTAAGACCGAAATACTGGTGTTTTTAGACCTCTTTTCTCAATTTTTCAATATGTTGCTGTGGCCCGACCCCATGACTACCGTGACTATAGAAAACTGAATACCAAGGGCCGAATCGGCGCAGTGAAAACGGCCCACACGCTGGGCCTCATCCCACGCGACTGAAAAGAAAAGAAGTGGTTTAAAAACCTCCCCATAAATCGCAGTGGGCGCGTTATTACTTATTTGGTCGTTTTTCAAAAAGCGGAGATGGATGTTTTTTTAGAAACGTTAAGGCACGACGCATAGCAACAGAATCCCGCAACTTCTGGGCCCAAGGCCTTTTGGCCCGGGAACGCTGCCACGCAGCCTGCTTTTTTAGAACAGCTTGAATATCAGCTCTCATCAAAACGCCCCTTAAATAGATTCCATTCGGATGTAAGGTTGTGGCGCATGGCCAAATCAGAGATCTCTTTGTCTGTCACAGCACCAGCTTCACGAAGCGCCAGCACGCGTGCGAAGTCTTTTGCACGGCCCACGCTCAGTGCGATGACCGCTAAGTAGTCAGCACGGATGACCCGCAACGGAATTCCATCAAGGTCTCCTATCTCAGCATCACGAATGGCTTCTCGGGTGAGCTTGCTGAATGCAGGGATGAATTGCACGGGCCAGTCCCCAACACGGACCGCTTCGCCC
>JBAVYC010000808.1:0-1841 GCA_049698595.1 Desulfobacterales bacterium
CCTCAGGAGGGCGGCCGGTCAAATCGAAAAAGAAACTATGAATAATCGAATATCGAATGACGAGTGACGAATTTTAGTAATGATAATTTAAGCGATATTGATTGTGGAAGCCGCTCCCACGAGACCAGACTTCGCTAAAAAGCTTCGACCCGGCAGGCTGGATGGACAAGATATAGCGATACGAAATAAAAAAAATCCTGATAATCCTGTAAATCCTGTAAATCCTGTCTAAATTAATTCATAAGAGGGGTCAACGTCTCATAGGTTCGGAGAGCCTAAAATAACCCTGAACATGGAACATCTGAACTAATCTTAATACAACCCTGAACGTTGAACCCAGAACCTTTGAACCCAAGCATCATCTGGAGATTAGCATGACTGCAGAGGCCGTACTATACAGCAAGGATCAAAACGTGGGGATTATCACCCTCAACAGGCCTGAACGCCTTAATGCCATCAATAAAGATCTGCTCAAGGGCTTGATTGAAAAACTCGAGCTGGCAGGGCAGGACAAGGAGGTTGTCTCGGTCATCCTAACCGGTGCGGGAAGGGCTTTTTGTGCCGGGGAGGATCTGAAGGAGACTTCCGCCGGGAAAAGTTTTGATGACTGGATTGAAGAAACAGAAGGGCTTCAGGAAGTACAGCGGGTGATCTTGTCTCTGGGCAAGCCATTAATAGCTGCGGTTCCGGGTTATGCCCTGGGAGGCGGTTGTGAGTTTGCTATGAGCTGTGACATAAGAATCGCTGCCGAAGAAGCTAAATTTGGATTTCCGGAGACCGATGTCGGCCTCACCATCACCACTGCGGGAACCAAGCTGCTGGCCCAAATCGTCGGATTGGGTAAGGCCAAAGAACTGGTCTTTACCGGTGATTTCATCGATGCCCATGAAGCCTTGGCAGTCGGTCTGGCAAACAAGGTCGTTGCGGCTGAACGTCTTTTAGATGAATCAATGGCCATGGCCCGCAGGATCGGAGAAAAATCTCCTCTGGCACTTAAGCTATCCCGCATCGCCATCGACCAGGGATTGCACTCGAGTTTCGAGCAAACGCTGGAAATGGAAGCCGGCCATCTTTTGACGTGTGCCGGCGCTCAAAACCAGCAGAAGTTCGTGGAGAGAAAACTGGAACAGATGAAGGGCAAGTGAGAAAAGAAATTTTCGGTCATGAAGTCATCATTTCTTCGATGCTCCGGTTTTTTTCTTCCCATATGTTGTTCAACCAACGCTGCAGCCCTGTCCGAAAGGCCCCATCATTGGCATAATCACCAAAAAGTTCAGGGCTCACCGGCAGTGACCGCACTCTAACTTTAATCTTCCTGAGTTTACCACAGAGAAGTGCCCAAAAGCTTGATACACCTTCAGGATACACAATGGTGACATCCAGGACCCGGTGAATTTGTTTTCCCATGGAACCCAGCACGAAAGCAATCCCGCCGGCCTTTGGTCTAAGTAGATGAGCATATGGCGATTGCTGTCTGCGATGCTTTTCATCTGTAAAACGGGTGCCTTCCACAAAGTTCATAATTGAGATCGGCATTTTTTTAAACTTCTTACAGGCTTTGCGCGTTATTTCTAGATCTTTGCCTTTTAGGTGAGGTTTTTTTTGGAGATAGCTTTTCGTGTATCTTTTTACAAACGGAAAATCCATCGCCCACCATGCCTGACCCAGAATCGGAAGCCATAGCAGCTCTTTTTTAATAAAAAACTTCAAAAACGGGGTTTTCCGATGAAATATCCTCTGCAGTACCAGGATATCCACCCAGGATTGGTGATTGGCCAGAACCAAATACCATTCAGACCGTTTCAAAGCCTCCAAACCTTGAACATCCCAGCGCGTATTTC
>JBAVYC010000809.1:0-3244 GCA_049698595.1 Desulfobacterales bacterium
GGCGTGTTCGCATTCCTGATTGGCTGTTTCTTCAAATATATTTGCAATTTGAACGTATCCATCTTCTTCTGCGCGCCTCGCAAAATAGGTGTAACGGTTTCTTGCCTGGGATTCCCCGGCAAAGGAACACAGCAGGTTTTGCGCTGTCCGGCTTTCTCTGAATTTTCCCATTTTCTAGCTCCTTTCTGTTTGATTGTGTTTGTATTGATAATCCGGATAACCGGAATTGACTAAACCCGGACCACCGGAAACAACAATTTACAAAAAAATCCCAAATTTGCAATATCCAAATCTCAAATAAGATCAAAAGCCATAATTTCTTTTTCGATTTGTCGGACATAGCCCGTCAAAGTCCTAACATCAATTGCTCGTGGGAGTGACTTTTAAGCCACGAAAGAAAGTCGCGCTAAATTCGTCTTCGTTTCATCGCGGCTGGAAAGCCGGGCACGCAATGAAGCTTTAGCGCTATCCAGAATATGTAAAATTCCAGCTTTTTAAGCCACCATCCATTTCGAGCTTTCAGAAGCGTGCGTTGGGTTTCGATCCTGATATCGAATTATCGACGATGGAGGGTTTTTAGTAGGTTGGGTGGAGGAACGATACCCAACAACAGAATAGCGGATCTCAACCCAACCTACGACCTGATTTCGCGGGAAGAACGGGATGGTGAATATCAGAAGGTCTATTCAATAAACATTTATCGTTTGTGTCTTTGTGCCTTTGCGGCTATTATTTTTGGTTTATCCGGTTTAGGCTTTAGCCGATCGCAAAGCTGGTTTCTCCATAAATAGCCGTGCGCTGTCCGGGTATGTCGGACCGGCCCCGCTGCATGTGGCGGTTGCTGAAATCATGGCGAAAACCGTAACGCTCGAGCAAGTCTGAGCCAGCTGTGTTTGCTTCCGGGGCGATGGCCACAGGGGCCCCCTTAAAGGTGAGTGTCAAGGCGGCCTGAAGGAGGGCTTCCGCATCCTGAGGCGAGCGGGCTGTCCATGGGCCCAATCGCTGTGACTGGGCAAACAGGTACCCTGCCATGTCCCCGGATGCATCGTAGACTGCAAAGCCGCGCTCGGGAAAATCCGTC
Organism: Desulfobacterales bacterium; assembly: GCA_049698595.1. GTDB lineage: Bacteria > Desulfobacterota > Desulfobacteria > Desulfobacterales > JAFDCJ01 > JAFDCJ01. The sequence continues at coordinate 1,082 of JBAVYC010000809.1, forward strand.
AGCAATGCTTGAAACAGACCGCTACGATTGGCCCCGAAAATCGGGGTATCAAAATCAGCCAACGCCTGGATATTCTTAGATTTCAGCAGCCGAACCTTTTGCGGATAATTTGACAATGGTGAAAATTCAGGATGTCGGAACATAAGCGCCTGATCGAAAACCTCAAACCCGAATCGAAGATATAAGGGAAAGCCGGCCTCACTGGCGTCAAGCCGCAGGTAGGATATCCCCTGGCCCGCCGCCCAGTCCAGCATGTGCTGTAGCAATGCCTGTCCGATGCCCTTGCGCTGCAACTCCTTGCGAACGGTCATCATGCCCAGATAGGTAAAGGGACCATAATTCGTGGCCCCCACCACTCCCGCCGGCTGATCACGGTAGGTCGCCAGAAACCAGCGGTTTGGCTCTAAAGAAAAATAGCGGCGGATTTCCTGGATTCTGCTGCCGGTAAATCCAAAGGCCGATGTAACGATGCCGTCGGCGATGGCGAGATCGTCAGGCGCTAAAATTCGAATTGAGATGTCCATTGGTTTTGGATTCAAGGTTCTGGGTTGTTTTGAAAGATGAACGTCGAACATCGAACGTCCAACGTTGAACATCGAATAATGAGGTCGCTCCGCTCCGCAATTTAAATTCAATTGTTTTAGAATCCGATATCAAAACTTGAGTGTTTTTTGACTTATTTTATCAGCCATACATCCTTCAATCTATGAGCAGATGAGATAAGTTGTCTGCAATATAGGGCTTAAGCATCGCAAGTGTTTCTCTAAAAGCTGCTAAGGCTTTGTCGATGTCCGCTGGCGTCATGGGTGTCGACAGGGCGAACATGCCCCGACGGGCGGCGTAAACGCCGCGATTCATCATCTCCAGGTGGACCAGAGCGGGAAGCTCCCCGGCTTTGGTCAATCCCACGCTGGATTCTGCTGCATTGGCAGGCTTGCGGTCCTGCCAGTGCAGTTGCAGCAAAGAACCCAATCCGGAAACGCACCCTTTTAGACCGGTCTCTTTCAAAGCGGCCGTCAAGCCGTCTCTGAGCCTGTCTCCCAATTGATTGAGCCTTGTAACAGCCGCCTGATCGTATAACCTCATAGCGGCCAGGCCGGCTGCCAGGGTAATATTATTGCCGTTAAACGTACCTGAATGAAAAATCGGCGCTTCATGGGCCGGGTCAAACCGCGACATGATGTCCCGGCGGCCGCCAAAAGCGCCGATGGGCAACCCCCCGCCGATTATTTTAGCCAGGGTGGTAAGATCCGGCTGCACGCCTTCTATTTCCTGCAACCCGCCCGCGCTGAGACGAAGGGTCATGACTTCGTCGAAAATGAGCACCACCTTATATTTGTCGGCCAATGTCCGCAGCCCCTTGAGGTAACCGGGCTGTGGGCAGATGGCGCCGGCGGCGCCCATCAGCGGCTCGGTCAGAATAGCGGCAACTTTACCGGCGTTGGTTTTGAGCATGTCTTCGACGGCATCGAGGTCGTTAAAGGCGACGACCAGAACATCTTTGAGAACGCTGTCCGGTACACCGGGCCCGATGTGTTTGGCGGGCGAGCCTTCGGAGTCGGGCTCGGGGTCAGAAAAAATGTTGACTTCCACTGAATCGTGGCAGCCGTGATAGCCGCCGTCCATTTTGATGAAGGTGTCCTTGCCCGTATACGCACGGGCGGCCCGGATGGCAAACAGCGTGGCCTCGGTGCCCGAGTTGCAATAGCGGACCTGGTCCATTGCGGCTATCCGGTTGCACAAATGCTCGGCGTGTCGGAACTGGATTTCACCGGCCGCACCGAACACCGTCCCTTTTTCAAGCTGAGTCGTGGCGGCTGCGATAATGTCCGGATGGGCGTGGCCGTGAATCAGTGAGGTGTAGTTGTTCAGCAAATCGAGGTACTCGTTGCCGTCAACATCATAAAGATAGCAGCCGCTGCCGGAGGTCATGTAGGCCGGATACGGTGCGAAGTAGGTCGCCGCGCGGGTGTCGCCGCCGGGCAGGCGCTCTTTAGCTCTAACGTCGAAATCCTTGGATCGAAGGCTTCGTTGGGCGAAGCGTCCCAAAATTTCTGCGGCTAGCGGGTGTTGGACTTTGTCGGTCATTTCGTCAAACCTCCTGGCACCATGGGAAACCTGTTCCTGGTGAGGATTTAGTCTTTAAATAACATGGCATCATAG